>JAJFUH010000236.1 GCA_021372535.1 bacterium | reverse complement strand
AGATGTTAGCGGGCGCTTCCCCTCTCTTGTGACAAGAGAGGGGGCAGGGGGTGAGTTAGGGTGGAGAAAAGGGGTAACAATCAAATCTAAAACAATCCATATGCCGGTAAATGCCCTGTTTACAGGATATTTCGAACTTTTATAACAATTTTAACCGGACACTATTCAACCGTATTAATAAATCCTCTTTTAGATGTGTTCTTCTTCTCCGTTCCCTCCGTGTCTCCGTATTAAAAATTCTATAACACCCATGCATATCGGGCAGAACAGCCGAAAATAAAAAAAAGACCCGGATTTGAGTCCGGGTCTTCTCGCTCCTCTTTTAAAAAAAGGGGGAAGACCTTTTTTTGAGGATGGTAAGGCAATCAGAGTACAGAACTATGCCGCATAGAACCCTTTATAGAAGTTACATCCTCATCCGCATTGAGAAGCGGCAATGAACGTACCACGATTGCACGTATAATTAACACAAAAATGATAAAAATTACTATCAGACGAAGAACGAATATTTATAAATATTGAGCGAAATTTTATAATTATTGAGAAATCAGCCCTCTTTGCGGGTGCGTAAACGGTATTCTTTGGGCGACATGCGGATTTTCTTTTTAAACATATAGGCAAAATAGGACTGGCTGTTGAATCCCACATCGAAGGCGATTTCGGAGATTTTCCTGCGTGTGTTCGAGAGAAGTTCCTTCGATTTCTCTATTCTGACATTGGTGAGATAATCGGATAAATTGTACCCCGTTTCTTTTTTGAACTGCTTGCCGAAATACGAGGGAGCCAGACCGACATGACCTGCAATATCCTCGCGGGAAAGCGTTTCTTCGCCGTAATGTTCATCGATATATCGCCTGGCTTTTATGACAAACTCGCTTTCGATGACCGGCTCACGGTATTCTTTTTGCCGGTACTTTTTCTTTATCGTGAATACACCGTACCCCGAGACACCGCAAAATGCCGCTGCGACCAGTACGTATATCAGCCATGCGTACGGATGCAGATCGTCCACAAACACCAGGCTTCCCCATTCGCTGGGATTCTGAAGGTTTGCGGCGGTAACCGTCCATCCTCCGCATGTCCAGCTTCCGTTCACGTAATCCTTGTCGTTGTTCCACAACTCAAGACCCATGCTGAATCCCGCCCGGGGTTTGCCGCCGAGGTCATTCCAGGGGATCGCAAGCTCCACTGTGTAATTTTTATCGATATCGCTGTCATCGTTCAATGTTCCGTTTACGGTCACTTTGAGCTCGACATCCGGTTTTATGTTCACCGTGGTCGTGTAGGTATCACTTATATGATATCGCCGTTCCAGAATCATTCCTGCCGCAGAAATGAGAAAGTGACGGACATTTTCGCTGCATATCGGGGAATGATCGTGATCGGGATCCAGGAATATCTCTATCTCATCCTCAAACGTCATTTCCACGGGGTTTTCGCATCCCGGACCGAAATGACTTATGGCGCTTCGTCCCCCGATGATGATGCCGAAATACAGCTTTTCCTTATCCCACAGGGAATAAGCGGTAATGATATTGTCGTTGTTGGTGAATGTGATGCTGTCCTTCTTTTCCCATTCACCGAGATCGCCGTCGATGATTATGTTCCGTTCGGTACGGAACGAAAACAGCATGGAGTCGTTTATCCGTGGGTTCCTGTCCAGCACCACAGCCGGCCCGCTGTTTTCATAGGCGTCCGAGGCTTTGTACGCGACATTTCCGGCTCTGTCATACACCTCGCAGAACAACTGCAAATTCCGTAAATTCTGGTCGGGTATTTCCGAGCAGTTCCACATGTATTCGTATGGTGGATTCGTGACCTCGCCTATCGGGTGCTTCGGAACCATACGGTCGTTACGGTCGATATAACCTGCATAAAAGACCGCTTTCGCTATGCCGCTGCCGTTGTCGCTGTCATGTGCATCGACACTGAGACGTATGGTGTTGGTCGTTATCACCGAAAACGGCTGCGGCGAAGTCCATTTAAATTCGGGGGGAATCGTATCGGGGATCGATGCTGATACAATTCTCGCGGATAATGAGAGAATTATCAGAAAAGGGAATATCTTTTTATTCCGGCAGTGTTTTTTCATAGTCATGTCTGTAAGCACGTACGTTTTGGTGGATTGCATGGTTTTTTTGAGGTGAAATCGGGCGCTGTATGATACCTATTATAGTCTTACGGGTTGTGAATCGGTAGTATTATATTTTAGATAGTGTTTTTTTCTCCGTTTCAGGACGCCGGATCGAAACCGGTCGTGTCGGTTTTTTTCATATGGAAAATCGGCGGATTGTGAAGTGATATGGTCATATGCCGTTTCGAAGCAAAAAAAATTCCGCTTTTCATCCTGGAATAACGACTGCCCCGGAAATATAAGGATTGCCAAATCCACAGGAAGATAAAAATATAAAAAATACCTCTTGACATATAGTTAATTTGCTATTATACTATTATCAACAGCGAAACACTTTTACAGGAGGATATATCTTATGGCGTTGTATGAATACAAATGCGGAGACTGCGGTAAAACTTCGGAATTACTCGTATTCTCGTCCGATGAAACACCGGAATGCACATTCTGCGGCTCGAAAAACCTTGAAAAGCTGATGTCGACTTTTGCTGTTTCGGCTGCGCAGAGTTCTTCTTCGGCTCCGTACCCGACATGTCCTTCGGGGGGATGCTGCGGAGGAAGCTGCGGATTTTAACCGGCAGAGAGTCCGGCTGATTCTTTCGGAACATAACAGGTGCAGGGCTGATAATCAGGTAATTACGGTTTTTACAGCGGGTATGAAAAGGCGGATTGTTCTCCGCCTTTTTTATGTGCGGTAAAAAAACGGTATATTTTATGGTTTTATTGTGCTCTTAACCCGATCTATTCATAAATTTGTTTTTTTCTTACAAAAGATCCCCCCTGCCTTGCGGCATCCCCCCTTTTTAAGGGGGGAGATGGGCTGGCTCCCCCTTTGTTTAATAAGGGGGACACGGCGAAGCCGAGGGGGATCATATGAAAACATGGATAACATTATAGAATTTTGTTATTATTGATATTACATCATAGTTACCGCTACACTTTTCGGCGTTTATGAATAATCCGGGTTAAACGCAACTTGGTATAAAACAATTTGTTTTAAACCGGGAAGAAGTTTATTATTAAGAGTATATCTGTACGGGAATTATTTCCCGAAAGAGGATAGTGATTCAGTTTTTTATGTGCGGTGTTTATTCTGTGAGGAGAAGTTTCATGAAACGACGTGATTTTTTACTGACTGCGACCGGAGCGGCGATGACAGTCGGCATGACCGGCAGAGTTTTCGCCCAGACCGCTGCAAAAAGAGATGTATCGTACGAACCCGACCGTCCCCTTGAAAGCACCGGGCTCACCATCCGGGACGGCGTTAAAATATTGAAGAAAGGCGAGAAAAACAATACCGCCCCCGTGCTCCGTGAGGAAATTCTCGATAATCCGGGCGCCGTGTTCATCATCTATGCGGGCATCAATACCGATCAGGACGCAAAGGGCTCATGGAAGCCATGCCCCGACCAGATGGAAAGGTTCGGAAACCGTGCCGCCGGGCTGGTGTTCCGCAAGGGCGCTGTAAAGGGAGGGCGAACCTTCATCAAGCCGAATCTCGTCGGCGGTCTCGGCAAGGACAGTCCGGTCGAAAACAGCCACGGCGGAATCGTTCATCCCTATTTCATTGTCGGGTTTGTCGATACGCTCCGTGACATGGGCAACTCGAACGTTGCCATCGGCGCACGCGGCGCGCTCCGTCACCCCCAGGTTGTCGAGAGCGGATTCGAAGCTCTTCTCGACAAGCACAACCTGCCCCTCATCGAGGCGCATGTCCAGTATTTCAAGCATTACAAAAAGGACGAGCTCGTATGGCATGAAAACCCCGAAGGTATGGTTCAACGGCGGTTCTGCACCTACAAGCCGGTCTATCTCGACGGCACCACGTTCATCAACATCGCCCACGCCCACACGCACAAGGTGGGGCACACGACGCTCACCCTCAAGAACATCCAGGGAGTCATGCCGCGCGGGTACGGGCACATCTGCGATGCATGGTCGACCCTTGACATCTGGCGCCGCGATCTCATGGGCGATTTCAACGGCGGATTCCGGAGAGCGGTCGAATACTCGTATCTCACCCATGCCGGCATGGGGTACAAGTACTGGGATGACGGCGATTTTTACCGGTCATACAAAGCCGCGGGCGGATACGATGCCTTTCGCGAAGCCCGGCGGAAATACGGGAAAACCTCCGGCGACGACCGTCAGAAAGCGCTCGACAGCCTCATCGATATTGCCGATACCCGCCTGTTCTGGGCTGAAATGTGGGCTCAGCGGATGATGGACATCAACGAGGCGCTCCCCTCGCCGTACGTGAACATGGTCGAAGGTGTGTTCGCCCGGGGAGACGATATCGGGGTCGTCCACGCCGATTTCCTCACGGTCGGTCGGAGCAGCGTTGCGGTCGATGCGGTCACCTCGTGGCTCATGGGGCAGGACCCGCGCGAGCTTCCCTATCTCCGTATCGCCAACGAGCGCGGGCTCGGCCAGAACGATATCGAGAAAATCCCCATCTACATCCTGAGCGAAAAGGGCGTCGAAAAAGTCACCGATTACCGGTCACTCAAGCGGAGCAGTCTCGGGATTTACAACTACGGTCTCAGAGACCTCGGGCCTCGGTATTTTTAGGCTGTTGAAAAGAATGAAACTCACTGGTTACGGACGATTAAAAATTGGCATAGGACGGTTTACGGCTGTTTATTACCCCTTTCTTATAGAGAGGAATAACCTCATTCTTATAACTGTCGGATGCATCGGGTTTTAGACATTTTGCACGGGACAACAGGGTATTCTCAAAACCGTCGAGTATACCGGGGAAACCGTCTTCCAGAAGGTGTCTGCTCAAAGGAAGATAGAAAATGAATCCCGTAAAGACGTCCTGATATGTGTATTTCTCTTTAATCCAGGAACCCGCGGGGTACATATCGAAAGGGTCTTTTCCGAAAGGAGAAGCCCTGAAATCGAACCCGGCCGCGGGATCGTCGACCGCTTTGAAAGCATTGTCCCATTTGCCATCGGCGATCTTGACAAACTGCTCGCTCTCGTCAATGCCCACGGTATTTATCAGCACATTGGCCGTTTTGCCAGGGAAAGCCTCGAAAAGATATTCGCAGGTATTGCCCCGGATTTTACCTTGAGCGTCCCGTATGGGGCCGAAAGCGTGACGGTAATTCATGATGACGAGACATTTCTTTCTTTTCGCATTGCCCGCGTTCAGCTCCCTGACCTTTGCTATAATTCTGTCCGCCATGACTTTATCACGCACCGGAAAAACGTTTACACGAAGCGAATCATATCCTGCCTGTGTCATGGTATCCCAGTCGAGGGGGATGTCGGAGAGATAATGATGGATTCTTGCTGACCGGGGCAGAGACTGATTGAGGGCATAGAGCCGGTTCAGGTAACGGTAAAAATTGGTGTTCGGCCACAGGGGCCACAGACCGAGATTTCTCATGATATGGACCGATCGCTGCCCGATCTCTTTTTCTGACAGGCCGTCGGTATTCATGAAATCATCCAGATACGGCTGGAGATTGACAGAGCCATATTCGGTAAATATGTTTCCGACACGGTCGATGAACCGTTTGTCGCTGACGATACTGAAAATCATGTCCCACTGCGTCGACTCCGGATGCATTCTTTCACACAGAACCACGATATCGTTGGTATCGAACAGGTGCATGACATAGTCAACAGGATCGGAGTGCCCCTGCTTCAGGAAAGCGACATAGGGTTCGAGTGCTTTACCATCCGGTGGAATCTGTCCCCTGGATGCCAGTGTATCCTTTTTTTTCACTATTCCGCTTTGACTTGTGCCCTGTTCAAAATAAAATGCTGGTAAATCATCTTCGCCGAAGCCGAGAGAAGTAATATCGTATTCTTTCCTTAACTTCCATTGGCCGCCATTTTTTACCAGTAAATAAATCGTACTAAAGTCTTTTTCGTTCTCTTTCCCTATGTCCGCAGTAGCCTGATTTTCGGAATATTTAATATTAAGTACTGTGAGTGAAGCCAAGTATTGTCTTATAGATTCGTTTTCCCGAATACGGCGAACGTATTTTAAGTTAACAAACCTGTCATAGGGTATCCGTCCATCCCAGTAGCACTCCCATGCCTTACGGAAATCCATGGCGCTCATGCTTTTTGTATAGGTCAGACACACCTGTTGAATGGCAGCCACCTCCGCTTTCGTCTCCGCATCCAGGCTTGCTATATCTCCGGGCAGATACCCTTTTTGGGGAGTTCGTGAAAAAGGAGACTGAGGATAAAAATCGTTAATCTTCCATGTTCCTCCCTCGGCAATGAACCGGTAATACAGCTTCTTTTTTGCAAGTCTACTCCACATACCACCAAGTTTTGCCGCCAGAACGAAGCCGTTGTCGGTTGAATCGATCGCAACAACCTGCAGGCTGCCGTACACATCCCTTGTTTCTTGATCGCTATAATTTTTGACAAAAGCTTCATAGCTACTCTTGGCCTGCATATTCTTTGAATAACTGTTCCATGCCGTTTTGTAATCTTCCTTGTTCAATGCTTCCTGATATGTCCCGAAAGCATTCTTTACGGATTTTTCGGTATTACTGTCCGGATAAACCGAAAGAATTGGCAGAATAATCAGGAATATAACTGCTGTTAGTGTAAGTTTTTTAAACAATTTATCCCCCCCATGGCTGAATCTTTGACAGAATAATCGGTTATCCTGATACGTACCATTGGTGCCGATTTCCCGGTTATTGTACGGAGCGGTCAATCAAACTGAAAAAACCTGCAATCATCATGCCCGGTAATGCTGATATATCATTTTTCAGCGCCTTGATCTTCCGCTTTACTTGCTTAAGCTCAGTCTCATTACTGGCTTGCGACGCCTGACGGGCTAATTGTACCGGCGCTCCATCTCCCCGCTTTTTCAGCAGTTCCGCAAGCTCCAGAAACTCGTCATCGGCGACCGGAGCTTTAGCGGCGCACTCCGCAATCTCCACAAACGCCATGGTGCAGTACGGCACAGTCACGCCATATTCCGCAATCTTTCCGATGACCTCGACATTCCTGTCCGTTTCGAGGATCAGGTCAATGCACCGTGTCACACTGTAATGTCTGTCGTATTTTTTCAGGAGTTTCTGAATCCGTTCTATCGCCTCACGTTTCTCCGCGGTCTGAGCCTGCTCTTTTTTCGTTTCGATATCCGCCATCGTCATGAACGGTACGGCCGGGGCTGTAACAGATGTTCTCTCCGGTTTCGGCATCATAGCCAGCCTGCTGCCCAGCTTCCGTATGTCGGCACGTACGTGCTCAAGCTTCGACTCGCTGCCGGCCCGTGAAGCCTTTTTAGCAAGATTCACCATTGTCTGCGCTTCACAACCGTATGTCTGTACCAGACCGGCTATCTCCAGAAACTCATCGCTGGCTATCTCCGATTTCGCCGCATATTCCGCTATCCGTATATATACTATGGTTTCCGAACCATTGGTTATGGCGTATTCCGCGAGCTTTTCTATGACCGGGATATTCCTGTCGGCATCGAGAATTAATTCGGAGCATTCTACGGCGGGGATAATATGCCGGTTGTATTTCTGAAAACACACGATGATGTTTTCTATCGCCTCCCGTTTTTCTCCGGTTGATGCCTTGTCCCGCAACGATTCGAGCCTGGAAAGCGTTGATGATCCATCATAGAGTTTTATCGCCCGGCTTGTGACGGGGAAGGAGACAATGCTCACAGCGAGAGCACCCATCAGGATGACGAGCATCATCGTTGCGCTCCGCGACAGTTTAACGATAGTATGGTTCCTCATGGACAGTATGGATTTGATTCGTCTCAGGAATACCCGCCGTGAAAAGACAAAACCTGCGGCGTATTCAAGCCCGAAGGACTTGTTTCTCACCGTTTCGGCAATCGAGGTCAGGGTCCGCGCATACTGCACCGGCTCGCCAAAGTGCTCGACAACGAGTTCGTCGCATGATTCTTCCGCCAGTGTTGTGATTTTCGAAACCGAGAACCAGACAAACGGATTCAGAAACAGCAGTACGCGCGCAATCGCTGTTAAACCAAGCAAAGCGGAATCGTGGCTCTTGATATGTGAAAGCTCGTGGAGAATGATGTGCTGTTTCTCGTCCGCTGATATGCGTGAGAACAGGCCCGACGGGAGTACGATAACCGGGTGAAGCAGGCCGGATGTGAACGGTACGGGAATTTTATCGCTTTCCAGCACTAAAACGGTGCGGGAAATATTCAGATTTCGGGAGCAGCTTTCCACAAGCGCAAGAACCGTGGTGTTCAGAAAGGGTGTTGCGTCAAGAACGACCCTTCTGACTGTTCTCCTTCCCGCAAGGAAGAATCCAGTCATGCCCATCACCGCTATACCGTAAAGGGCGGGAAAGAGAGCCCGCGGAGAAGGATAGTCGGGAGATTGTTCCGGCTTGACACTGTCATGGATTGTTCCGGCAACTACATTTTCAGCCAGGATTGTTTCAGGAGCCTGGACTGATTGAACATCGACTTTATACAGAGGCATGTTGCTTTTAATGGCCAGACGGGACAATGACGGCATGACAAGCATCATGGGGATGGATACGATCCATACCGTGCATTTCACCCGGGCGCTGTGTTTTCGATATCCGAAAAGAACGAGACTCAATCCCGTATAAACAAGCAGGGAATGCCACAGGAATGAAACATACCATACCGAAAATTCCGACCCCAGGCGATCCAGGAAATAAAGCCAGCTCATGATTTTTTCTCCTTTTCCGCATCATCGACGAGTTTTTTCACAATTGCCAGCTCGTCGTTATCGATCGTACTGTCGAGGAGCGCCGCCACCATCGAGGGAACGGATCCTTTAAAAACCATTTCACGTATGTACCCGAGCATGTTTCTC
>JAJFUH010000235.1 GCA_021372535.1 bacterium | reverse complement strand
TGTTTTGTTGCTGTCAAGGGCATGTAAATTGGTACTTCGTGCCGACCCTTGACAGCCATAATTCAGACATGTAGAGTTTTTCACCACGCTTCTAAAGGGGGCAAGGGAAATTGGTGCAACTTCTGTAGTTTCCTGCCCCCGGTACGGGGGAAGGTGTCACGAAGTGACGGAAGGGGGCTTTTTTTCCCCGCAGTAAACTGCGAAGAATTCTTTGATTAAAAAAAATATACCAATCACTCATACGTATATTATACTATGAAAAAAACCGGCTTATTCAAAAAAGGGTATAATTCTATCCGATACAGTCCTTCATTTTTAACATTATCAGGGAGTATGTCATGAGAAACGACCGATACACACGACGTGAATTTACCGCACGAAGCGCTGCTGTTATATCGGCTGTCGGCTTCGGGAGTTTCATCCCCCCGGAAAAAAGCCAGGCTGCCGAAAAACAACCGAAAACGGCCCCGGTCGGACTGCAGCTCTATACGTTGAGAGAGTTGACCGAAAAGGATTTCACCGGAACGCTCAAAAAGGTTGCGGCAATCGGGTATGACGGCGTCGAATTCGCGGGTTACGGCGGATTGTCCGCGGTGGAGCTCAAAAAGCTCATCGACGATCTCGGTTTGAAGTGCGCGGGTACTCACGAGGGATTCGAAAATCTTGAAAAGAAGCTCGATGAGACTATCGCATTTAACGCGGGTATCGGCAGTTCATTTATCATCTGCCCTTCGATGCCTGGCGAATGGCGTGATAAAGGCGCCGAGGGCTTCAAGGCTTTCGGGGAGCGCATGAATAAAATCGGAGCCGCCGTAAAAAAAGCCGGAATGCAGCTCTGCTATCACAACCACAATTTCGAGTTTAAAAAGGAAAACGATAAATTCCTTATCGAATACCTTTACGAGACCGCCGATCCGGAGCTGGTCAAGGCGGAAGTCGATGTGTACTGGGTTCAGTTCGCGGGGGAGAATCCTGCTGCCTTCATCCGTCGTTATGGCAAGCGCTGTATTCTCATTCATATGAAGGACATGGCCGATGACGCCGACAGAAGCTTCGCCCCGGTGGGAACAGGTGTGCTCGATATGAAAAGCATTGTCAGGGCCTCAAAGGAGGCGAATGCGGCATGGTTCATCGTCGAACAGGACCGGACGAAACGGCCGCCCCTCGAAGCTGTCGGGATCAGCCTGAAGAATATGAGGACTTTGCTCAAATCGTGAGGATTTTGTACATATTTTCCGGCTTCTCATATTTCATGTTTTCCCCGTAATCGATCAGGTGATGGATAAAAATCGGTGAGATTCTGTGTTTTCGTTGCATTTCTCATGGTGTTTTCATGTGCCGGCGCCGTGTTGGGCGAAAACGACCGGTTCGTAACGATTTCCGGCGCATCGTATCGTGTTACCGATGGCAGAACCGGTATTCCGGTGACCGTTACGGTCGGTTCGTTCAGTATCGCGAAAACCGAGGTCACGCAAAAAGAATTCGCGGATATCATGGGATACAATCCCTCATATCACCGGGGGCCGGATTTTCCGGTCGAAACGGTGAGCTGGTGGGAAGCTGTCCGGTACTGCAACCTGAGAAGCGTCCGCGAAGGGCTCGCACCCTGTTACGATCTTTCCACGGGGGAATGCAATCTCGCACAAAACGGGTACCGGCTCCCGACCGACGCCGAATGGAGCCTCGCCGACAGCACCGAAACCGTGTATACTCCCGAAACCGTTCACCGCTACGGGAACATCGGTTCCTCCAACACGAAAAACATACCGGAACTCATGCAGGCATTACAGAAGAATACCACACAGAAACCCGGAAGCTTCCTGCCCAACGCCCCGGGGCTGTACGACATGACCGGCAATGTCTGGGAATGGTGCTCCGATTTTGACAATCCTGTCGATAACGTCCCGATCCCCCTCCATAATCCACAGGGTCCCTCACGGGGCACCGAGCGGATACTGCGCGGCGGCTCGTTCATGAGCATGGTCAACAGTTGGAGCAGAGGATTCCGGTCATCGATGAAACCCGAGCATAAAAGCCGTTTCACCGGCTTCAGGGTATGCAGGAGTATCGCGGGAAAGGCCGCAGCGCCGGAATTCGATGAAATTTCCTGGTTCGAGTCCTACAACAGGGCTCCCGAAGGATTCGCCGGTTCTCTGGGAAATCTTGTCTCGCTCGTTAAGGACGGCAAAGGCGGAACCATTCAGTCGGTTCCGCAATGGCAGGAAAAGAAAAAGCCGATCCGCGCCCGATGGGAAAAGCTCTTAGGCACAATCGATGAAACCCCGCCCGAACCGTCGGTCATCCCGATAGAAACATTCGAGGAGGAGGAGTACACCGGCAGGCTCATGTATCTTCAGGTGGAGTCCGGCTTCCGTGAAAAAATCTATGTCATGATTCCCCGCAAACCTCTCGTTACACCGACACCGGTGGTCATCACACCGTATTACGATGTCGATGCGCCTGCCGGAAAGAACATGGGCGGGAGATCGTATTCTCCGCCCGGTGTACGGTCATTTGCATACCTCATGATACAGCAGGGCTGTATCGCGGTCGCCGTACGCTGGTTCGGCGAAAGTTACGGCGAGCAGTACGGGGAGGCGGTCGCAGAGCTGAAACTCCGTCACCCCGGCCTGTCCGGGCTCGGTAAATGGGTCTGGGACGCCGGGCGGGTAATCGATTACATTTATACGATGCCCGAGGCGGATCATGCACGCATCGGCATAATCGGTCATTCGCTCGGCGGGAAGATGGCGCTCTATGCCGCTGCCATGGATGAGCGGATCACCGCGGTTGTTGCCTCCGAGCCGGGAATCGGTTTAACCTTCACCAATTATGATGACTTCTGGTACTTCGGTGATTATATTCGAAATATCGATCCGTCCACCGACCAGCATGAACTGCTCGGCCTGATCGCGCCGCGCCCGTTTTTACTGATCGGCGGGGACGATTCCGACACCGACAAGAGCTGGTATTACATCAACGCCGCCCGCGAGGTGTACGGTATTTACGGAAAGCCGGGGAATATCGGGTATTACAACCATCGAACCGGGCACTCCCCCACTCCCGAGGCTGTGCGGCTGTCGATCGAATGGCTGAACCGATTCCTTGCACCCGATATGAACCGGTAATACCGGGTTGCGTTCGAAAAGGCACTATACTCAGCCGAAGTGATCCTGATAGAGTCAAAATATGTGATCCCCCCTGCCTTCCGGCATCCCCCTTTTTTAAGGGGGGAAAAATGGGTCACCTAACCCTTTGTTTCATAAGGGAAAAACGGCAAAGCCGAGGGGTATCAATAATGCAAGTTGATTCAAAGATACTACTGGATATTACGCTTTAATCTGTTATTCCCATTGTACCTCAACACTCAATAAAAGGTATTTCCATGAGAATTGTTGCCGACGAGAATATCCCCTATGCCCGCGAAGCCTTTTCAGGACTCGGCGATGTGACCCTTGTCCACGGCAGAAACATCCCCTCGCTCAGGAACTGCGACGCGCTGATCGTCCGCTCGATAACGAAGGTCAATGAAGCCTTGCTGGCAGGCACACCGGTTCGTTTTGTCGGCACATCGACCATCGGATACGATCATATCGACCGTGAGTATCTGGAGACTCACGACATCGGTTTCGCGAGCGCGCCGGGCTCGAATTCAAACTCTGTCTCGGAATATGTCACTGCGGCGCTGCTCGTCTACGCGCACGACAGAGGCATCAGGCTCGAGGGGAAATCCATCGGCGTCATCGGTATCGGAAATGTCGGGAGCAAGGTCGCCCGAAAGTGCGCGGAGCTCGGCATGACCGTGCTCAAAAACGATCCCCCGCTGAAGGATGCGACCGGAGACCCCGCTTTTCTGCCGCTCGAAGAGGTGCTCACGGCTGATTTTATCACGCTCCATGTACCGCTCGTGAAAGACGGCAAATATCCCACCTTTCACATGGTCAACAGGGATTTCACCGACGCCGTCCACGGTGTGCTCATCAACAGCTCCCGAGGCAGCGTCGTCGACGAGACAGCTCTCCACGGCGCGCTCGGCAGAAACATAGAAGCCGCGATTCTCGATGTGTGGGAGAACGAGCCGCACATCGACCGCAGCCTGGCGGAAAAGGTTTACGGGACGCCGCATATCGCGGGTTATTCCTTCGACGGGAAGGTCAACGGGACACAGATGATGTACGATGCGGTATGCAGGCATTTCGGAATAGAGCCGACATGGAAAGCCGCCGGGGTCCTGCCTCCCGGAAAGCGTATAACCTGCTCCGGAGCGCATGATGAGGACTGCATCCGCGATGCTGTCCTTCAGGTGTACGATATCCGTAAGGATTTCGCGACATTCCGGCAGTCCATGGCCGAATTCGACCGTCTGCGGAAAGAATATCCCGTGCGTCGAGAGTTTCCGACCACCGAGGTAGTTCCCGGAGAGTGCAGCTCCGCCGCTGAAAAGCTGCGCGGGCTCGGATTTGTGGTGGTTTGATAAAAACAGGCAGAAGGGGAAAAAACAGGCACAAGGCACAAGGCACAAGGCACAAGGCACAAGGGGAAAGACCTGTAGCCTGTAGGGACAGGTCGCGACCTGTCCTCGTCATAATTAATTATTAAATACAAATCCTTGTATATCCATGTTAATTCGTGGTTTATTAAATTTTATGAATAAATCGTTTTGACTGTATAACCCCTATAACGGAGACGAACGATGAGCACACAATCGCGCAGAACATTTCTCGGAACCGCCCTCGCCGCAGGCGCACTGACAGCCGGATGCGCAAAGGCAAAGCCGAAGGTCAAACTCCCCGAATTCCGCGACAAGGCGCCGGATGGTCCCCTGCTGAAAGCGGCGCTTGTCGGATGCGGAGGACGAGGCACAGGCGCGGCGATCAATTTCCTCAAAGCCGGACCGAACCTTCAGGTGACCGCTATGGCGGATACGTTCAAGGATCGTATCGACGAAGCGCGCAAGAAGATTCAGGAGGAAACGGGGCAGGTCGTTCCCGAGGAAACCTGCTTTGTCGGGTTCGATGCCTACCAGAAAGCGCTCGACTCCGGCATCGATGTCATGATCCATGCGACTCCGCCTCATTTCCGTCCCATGCATTTCGCCGCCGCTGTCAAAGCGGGCAAGCATGTGTTCATCGAAAAACCGGTGGCTGTCGATCCTGTCGGGGTGAAATCGGTCATCGAGACCGCCGGGCTGGCAAAAACGAAGGGCCTGGTCGTCGTATCCGGCACCTGCTACCGTCACCAGCGGCAGGTGATCGAGACATACCGCCGTTTTCTCGACGGCGCAATCGGGGATGTCCTCGCCGCCCGGTGCTACTTCAATGTCGGTCAGCTCTGGTACCGTGAGCGTCAGGAGGGCTGGTCGGACATGGAATGGATGATCCGCGACTGGGTCAACTGGTGCTGGCTCTCAGGCGACCACATTGTAGAGCAGCATGTTCACAACCTCGACACCATCAGCATGTATCTCGGCATGCACCCCGTCAAGGCAGTGGGTTTCGGCTCCCGTCAGCGCCGTGTCACCGGCAACCAGTACGACAATTTCGCCGTCGATTTCGAGTACGAAAACGGGCTCCACCTCTCCAGCATGTGCCGTCAGATCGACGGGTGCACCAACAATGTCTCGGATTTCCTCGTGGGTACGAAAGGCGCGACCAACTGCCATGACACCATCTACAACCGTGACGGCTCCATTGCATGGAAATTCGAGGTCAAGAAGGAAGAAAAAGATCCGAAGGCCAAGGAAAGCGAAAAAGAACCCGTCATCTCGATGTACGACCAGGAGCACATCGACCTCGTCACCGCCATCCGCACCGGCGAACCGGTCAACGAAATCGTCGCAACCGCCGAATCGACCCTGATGGGAATCATGGGCCGTATTTCCGCATACACCGGCAAGGAGACCACCTGGCAGGAAATGCTCGATTCCGACCTCAGGCTCGGCCCCACCGAATACGCCATGGGTCCCGCCCAGATCGACACGACCATCCCGGTACCGGGAGGACCAAAAGGGTAAAAAAAGCAGGCACAGAGGGACAAAGAGGCAAAGGGACTGAGTGAGACCCCCCTCTGCTCCCGCTGCGTCGGCGCGCAGCGCGGCGAGTCGCCGTGTCCCCCCTATAAAGGGGGGATGTCCGGAGGACAGGAGGGTCAATGCTTTTTCCTCTTTGTCCCTTTGTCTCTCTGTCCCTTTGCCACTGTTTCTTATCAATTTCTCACCCATTCGTCGAAATCGAACTGAGCGCCGTTGATGATCCTGAACCGGCTCGAAAGCCCGTTGGGATTGGTGCGGGACGCCCAGTTCTTGCCCTTGACAATGGTGAGCGCGCCGGGCTTCATGGAGAGGTAGAGCCGCGGCTTTTCGAGGGTGGCGATGCCTCCGCGCCCGATGCCGGTGTTGAGGTTCTTCTGGAGGGCGATGACCGCGATGCCCTTTCTGAGACGGTCGAAGACAGCCTTTATCTGCCCGCCGAGACGGTAGAAATCCTCGTGGATTTCGAGGTAATCGATGATGTTGACCGCATCCGGTCGGATAACATCGGCGAAATTCGTGCTCCGCTCGCGGGGGTTGAACCGCCAGTCATCGAGGGCGACATCGCGGAAATTCGAGAGCCGTTTCCGGAACTCTGCGGCGCCCATCTCCGAGGTGAAGTAGTGGATGTCGTGACGGGCCATGTTCATGCGGACTACATTGAGGAGGTAGGCGGTCTTGCCTGCGTTCGGCTCACCTGCGATGACCACGACA
>JAJFUH010000234.1 GCA_021372535.1 bacterium | reverse complement strand
AACCGAACGTTCCCGGCGATGTTCCGCGATATATTTCGATACGGTCGACCTGGCTCATCGGGACAAAGGCAAAGCCGGTCAGGCCGCTTCCTCCCGCTGACAGAGGAATACCGTCGATGTATACCTCTATCTGTTCGGATGTCGAACCGCGAATACTGACACTGGTTCTTCCCCCTATGCCGCCGAGAGAACGGGTATCGATGCCGACCTCGCTGTCCAGCACCTCGTCGACCGTTGCCGAGCGTTCGGGGATGTTTTCCCTGTCGATGACATTCACGCTTGCGGAGGTACGAGCATACAGAGGGAGTTCGTCCGGCCTTGCCGCGCGGACCTCAACCGTTTCGAGAACATGAACGTTCGTTTCAAGGCTGACCTCGATCGTTCCGGGGATTGAAACCACGATCTTCTCTACGAAATTATCGATGCTCCGGCAGACAAGGGTATCCGGCCCCGTATTCGCGGCTTTGAGCAGAAATTTCCCGTCATCGCCGGTCATACCGCTCACTCCGTTTTTCACAAGGTATACCGAAACGCCGGGCAAGGGTTTTTTTGTGTTTGCGTCAACTACCCTGCCACTCAACGATTGCCCGGCGGCCCACAAGGGCGCAACGGTCAACGCGGAAAAAAGAAAACAGCACGTGATATTTTTCACTGAAAATCTTCCCATCATCGTCCCCTGCACCGGGAGCACAGGGCAATAGACCCCCAATCCATCACTTGTCTTCTTTTTTCTTGTGGGTTTTTTTCACCGGAGGAACATACGTTCCGTTCTTGGCGTATTCCTCTAAATTCAATTCCGGGGGAAGATACTGTGCCACATCTACCGGCCGACCGTTGACCACAAGCGTTTCCGGCGTTACCCGCAGGACAGTAACTCCAATGACTCTGCCTTCCTCCGGCTTCTTCACCGCGTAATCGGTAATTCTGACAGAAACCGGCAGCCACATGCCATCCGTCGGAACATACCGGTAGTCGTCGATACGGCGGTACAGTTGCCGGTCGAAATACTGTTCGAGCTTGAGCGGTCTGTAACCGAGTCCGGGATCGAGATAGAACTTGTATACCTGATCCTGCCCGAGGTGCGGATACCGTACGACAACGCATTCGCGGCCGTCGACCATCTCGCGTTCACCCAGGACTTCTCCGCCGAGAATGCGGAGATACCCATAGTAAAAAGTACCCGCGGGGCCGATGGAACCGTTTATGTACTGGTCGTAGTCAAGGTACAGGCCGCCGATGTTCTCACGGCAGGGCGGCTCACCAACCGCGGGAGCATCGGGATCGGAAGGCCCCGGGTACGCGAATCGGCCGGAAAGGGCATGTACCCTTCGGCCATCGAAAATGACCGTCCCCGAATCGGAGAGCGTTTTACCTCCGCCGAAGAGATAACAGGTATACATCTTTTTGCGCTTCCCGTTATCCCAGTTCCACGATTGCGCCGCATAATCAAAGCCGCTCACCGGTTTATCCTTCAGTTCAAAAGCGGTCTGGTTGCCCGAGGAATCGTACTCCGAATACATGAAGCTCCTGTAGATGAGCGTATAGGCAAGATTTATGGTCTTTATCCTGCTGTTCACCGAGTCGATTGCCGCGATGACGGCCCGTGTTTCATCGGTACGGTGAAGGAATTCCTCGGCCCAGGAGTATTCACACGCTACGGTTGGGGGAACCTGAATTCCCGGTCCCTCGATAATACCGTAATGTTCCGGTTTTTTATTCTTGCCCAGGAACGGCGAATCGGGAGCGAACCGGTAATCGCCTCCATTCATATCGACAAACCGGGGATCGGCCTCGATTTCCCCGGTGCCGGGCGAGGGAGGATACGGTATATAGTTCCCGTCTTCCGCGAACTCCTTGTAATAGGGGGAATTCCAGATGATATTGTCATGAATGACCGGCATCGAGCCTTCCATGATCCGCTGGCCCCAGTAATTCCCGATCATGATATTGCGGCAGATGACAGGAGTGGAGCGGTTGATGTTGATGGAGACATTGTTGCGATAGAAAACGTTGTGATGAATGAATGGTTTTGAAAGCTGGGTCATCCCGAGAGTTTTGAGGTTGCCGACAAAGATATTGTTGGCGATTTCCGGCGCGGCATGAATGCAGTATACCGCCCGTTCGCCGATATTGTAAAACGTATTGCCGATGATAAGGGGATTGGAGTAACCTTTGTACGAGATGTTGTCGAGGGCATTTTCCGGGGCGATGTAACGGTCGGCGGATGTGGTGTTGTATCCATCGGAACGGGAGCTCTCCACGAGAACACCGAACACCGAATTACTGAAAAAGATGTTACCCCTTATCACGAGCGTCGAATCGCAGTCGACCGCATGGATGGCGGCGCGGAAACGGTCGCTGGAATAATCGAATCCGGTTCCGGTCAAGGTAAAGCCGGAAATGTCGCACTTGTTTGCGGCGATAATCGTGGAGCCCTTGTTTTCGCTGTCGATGATGGTTTTATAGGGATCCTGACCCCAGAGCCGAATTCCTTCCCTGAGCCGTACCGTTTCCTTGTAGGTTCCGGGACGGACAAACACCGTATCGCCTGGCTGAGCTTTGTCCACACCTTCCTGGACGGTTTTTTCATCGCCCTGCCCCGAAGGATCAACCACAATCACTCTGCCGTGAAAATCTTCCGGAACAGCGGTGCCGTCGTTGATACGGCCGTACCCGGAAAGATGCATTGACGGCTCGGTACTATCCTTCCGTTCCATCAGGGCATCTTTCCACCAGGTGGTATAATAATACTCCGCGAACGAATTGATCGGGACATCGAGTCCATAGGGGTCCTTGTAACCAGCGGGTGAAACTTTTGAATAATCGCTGATAAGACCGTGACGATCCCAGCCACGGTAATACCCATATTCCCAGCTCCATGCCATATGGCACTTCGTGCATCTGTCATTTTTTTCCCAGTCCGGGTGTATCTCGCTCAGACGCATGCCGGCCCGCAGTTCGCTCCTCCTCTGGCTTAGCCCTGCAAATCCTATACACCCGGTAAAAATAATGAGCAGAAAAATAGGCGTTCTATAAAGAAAATGCTTGTAAAACATATCACTCCTCTTCATATTGAATGTTTATTTGCCAATCAACTTTACGATACTATATTTTACCTGAAATTAGAATCATCAGAATAATTCTGCATATATTTATAATTTTCAAACCGGATAATTAAAACGTGTTATTATTATAAAATATGTGACACAAATAAAATACCATAAAATAAATTGTGACACAAATTATTTTTTAATGTATATTCTTTAATCAGTACAGACATAAATCGGTAATCCACATATACAGTGTCAGAGAAAACCGGTTCGGGTTTTTATACAAATCCGCACGATACTTTTTCTTAAGTATTATAATTCTTTCACACCCTTACTTCAAGGGAGGAACCGTGGTTCGTGCACAATTTTTTTTCGTCGTCCTTCTCGCAGCAATAATTACGGGATGTTCGGACAAGAACGACAACTCAAATCCCCTGGGGCCGACCGAATCGTCCAGCCTTGCGGTAGTATGCACCAGCGGAACGGACGAATCGAATATTTCCGTGGTGGACTATGTCAATAACAAGGCATACATCGATCTCCTGCCGGTAAACGGAATATCGGAACTCACACAATACAACGGCGATGTTTATATCATCGACACAAATGGCGACAGGATCATCAAATTCGATCCCGCAAACCGCACCGCGGTGAGCGAGATGAGCACCGGCGCAAAGAGCGCTCCGGAAGACATCGCCTTTCTTTCCGCAAAGAAAGCCTATGTGACACTCACCGAAGACCCCCATGTGCTCATTATCGACCCATCCGGAATGACAGTCACCGGTTCGATAGACCTCTCCTCAATGGCTGACAACGATGGTAATCCCGATCAGGGAAACGCGGTGATCAAGAACGGGAAGCTGTACGTTTCTCTGCGGCGCAATAACGGACGGGCGATGACAGACCATTCGAGCGTTGCGGTCATCGACATCGTAAAAGACACAGTCATAGGAGAGATTGTGCTTAAAACCAACGGCGTCGGGGGATCGGCAAAGCATCCGCTCGGCGGCGGAGTGAACGGCGCGAGCATTCTTCAGGGAAACGTTTACGCCGCCTGCATCGGCACCGTAACGAGCGGAACGGACGGCGCTGTCGAGGTTGTCAACGGCGACACGATGTCAACGGAGGTTCTGCTTTCCGAAACGGAGATCGGAGGAAGCATTCTCTACTGGGTTTTCGAAACATCGACAACGGGGTGGGCAATGGTCGGTCTTTCCACCACGAGCGGCGGTGACGGATGGGGATTAAAACGGTTCGACCTTACAGCCCGTACATTCACAGCGGTCAGTTCTTTCCAGAAATCCACCCTGTGCTGGGCGCTGGATTTCTCGAGCGACGGGCTCGTGCTCACGGGAAGTCAGGACGAGAATAACCCGGGCGTATGGGTATTCGACTCGAAAAAAGACTACAAGCCTGTATTCGACAAACCAATCAATGTCGGCCTTCTGGCGAAACGGATTCTCGTAGTAGACTGAACGAATGGAAGGATATTTCCGGCATGTGGGTTTCTCTGAGCCTTTTGCATAAGGATCGTTAGTATAAATTTCTATTCTTTCGGTTTATGTCTTTGTATCTTAGTGGTTAGATAGTTTATGAATAACCCTCATAACCACGTGAGGTCATAACGAAGGATACAGGAGTATTTTTCGGGAATATTCGGGCCGATATCAGGGACAAAAGCCGGAACGAGTTCCGCATGGCGTTATCCGCTGCCACTTTTATTCACCATAACCAAAAACCATAAACCAGACAACAGTCGAATCATGACACTCCATCTCGTTCCCCTCATCATGCTCATCGCCTATACCATCATCACCATCGGTATCGCCAATATTTTTCTGAAGAAGAAATTAGGGTCGGATCATTTTCTTGTTGCGGGCCGGGCGCTTCCCCTCGGGCTTGTCGTAGCGGTGGTGCTCGGCGACTGGGTCGGCGGGAATGCCACTGTCGGGGTGAGCCAGCGCGGTTACACCGAGGGGATACTCGGGTCATCGTACTCGATCGCGCTCGGTATCGCGATGTTCGTGTTCGCTTCCACCATGTCGGCGCGATTCAGACGTCTTCAGGCGATAACCATACCGGAAGTGGTCGGCCGTCTGTTCGATCCGAAAACAAGGCTCATGTCCGCCATCGTGATCGGTGTGGCGTATTTCATCGCGGGAATCACCCAGATAATCGCGGGCGGAGCGCTCCTCGCGCCCCTGCTCGGCGTTGATAAATGGATCGCCGATCTCGGTGCGGCTGTCATTTTCATGGCGATAATCACTGCCGGCGGCCTGAGGTCGATAGCGCTCGTCAACATCATCCAGATCGTCGTTATCTTTGCGGGGCTGCTTGTAAGCCTCGTGTTTTCGCTTTCCCTCGTCGGCGATTCGGTGACGGGGGGATTCGCCCGGCTGTGGAACGATCTGCCGCCGTCCTTCTGGAGCCTCACCGCCCGCAATCCCCTGACTCTCACGGGGGAGGTGCTTGCGACGGTATTGACCTGCTTTGCCGGGCAGGCGGCGATAACCGGAATTTTCGCGGCGAAGGACACGAAAGCGGCGGTACAGGGTGCATGGATCGCCGGCGCCCTGCTGATACCCATCGGGATCGCGTATGCCCTCCTCGGCATGTGCGCGCGGCTCCATTTCGGGGATGCATTGCCCTTCGGTCTTTCGGCCGGACCGGCCATGATGCTTGCACTCAACCCCGTGATGGCGGGAATTGCCCTGTGCGGGCTGTTTGCGGCGATTGTCTCCACCGGGCCGCTCTGTTTTCTCGCTCCGACACAGATTCTCATCCGTGATATATATTCGGTGTATATCAATCCGGAAGCTTCCGACAGGACGAGACTCTTCCTGAGCAGGACACTCGCCCTGGCACTGCTTGTCGGCGGCGGGATTCTTGCGGTAACCTTCACCGAGGTGCTCAAGATCACCTACTGGGGATTCGCATTCCGTGTCGGCATAGCGGTCATCCTGCTCAGCGTCACCTACCTCGGCGCCCGGAATGTTTCGGAGGACGGCGCTTTCTGGGGGCTGATCGCCGGAGTCGCCGCGTTCGCCGGATGGTCGATGGCCGGGAGCCCGTACGGAATCCATGTCGGTATTCCGACCGCGGTAACAGTCTTTGTCGCTCTCATGGTGATTTCACGCTTCAGAAAACGGAAGCATGATTTTACCCCGGAAGTTCATGAGGCGATGTATTCGGAAACAGAGCATATTTAAGATTTCTGCCGCGAACCGAGGTTTTTACCGGAAGGAGGACTCCATGAAAGAAGCACATCTCCGAAAGTGGCACCGCACCGGGGGGATTCTGTTTGCCTTCTTTATCGTCGTGCAGGCGCTTACCGGGCTGATTATCACCCTCAAGGATATTCTCGGAGCCAGCGGGGACGATGTCTTTAATACAATCCATACCCAAATCGAGGGCGCCGGTGAAGTGAACCGTGTGCTTGCCGGTGTCGGAATGCTGTTCATGGCGTGTACGGGTGTCTGGATATGGTTCATGATCCGGCGGAGAACACACACTTCAGGGTAAGCTCAAAAAGCACATGCCGATCCCGATTCTGCCGTGCAGTCCCGATAAGTGTGTGTACGGAACACAAAGAGAGCTTATCCTATCGCTTCGTTCCCGGTTTCGCCGGTCCGTATCCGGATGCATTCGGGAAGATCGAGAATGAATATCTTGCCATCGCCGATCTGCCCCGTTCTCGCGCCTTTGATGATCGCTTCGATGCACGGCTCGACAAAGGTATCGTTCACCGCGATTTCGAGACGTATTTTTTTCAGGAGGTTGACTTCGCTGTCGACTCCGCGATAGGATTCGTGATACCCCCTCTGCTGACCGCAGCCGAGAGCGTTGGTGACGGATATCTTGAATATTTCCCTGCTGTAGAGCTCCCGCTTGACATTATTGAGCTCATGGGGCTGTATATAGGCGATTATCAGTTTCATGGCGGTTTCCTCGATTACCGGTTTCACTGTATACGAATAACCCTCATGACCGTAGATGGTCACAACGAAGGATGAAAAATGTAAGCAGGCTTCATATGGATTCCCGATTAAAGATTCGGGAAAGACTGCTTTACACAGATTCCCGACACCGGGCCGGGGCTTCGGCACCAAGAACCATAGATGCATTTTCAGATAAATATTCCCGGTATTTCCGGGTCGGCCGTTACTGGGTCACGAAAATCTGGAAACCGGGATACGCTTCCATGCCATGTTCGCCGATATCGAGACCGCGCATTTCCTCTTCCGCGGAGACACGGATTCCCACCAGTGATTTCACCGCGAACAGAATCGTGAACGCCGTGACAAGACACGCGGCTCCGATTGCCGCAATACCGATGAGCTGCACGACGACACTCGTACCTTCACCGAATATTCCGGCTGCAAGCGTGCCCCAGATGCCGCTGACGAGGTGAACCGAGGTCGCTCCGACCGGATCGTCCAGCTTCACAACGTTTTCAAAGAACAGGACCGCGAGGACTACCACTATTCCGGCGATGATTCCGATGATGACCGATTCGAGCGGAGTAATACAGTCGGCGCCTGCGGTTATACTGACAAGACCGGCGAGGGAACCGTTCAAAACCATCGAAATATCCGGCTTTTTCTGGATGAACCACGATGTCGCGGCGGCGCCGAGGATACCTGCGGCCGCACCGAGAGAAGTCGTGACAAACACCAGAGAAACCGCAGCCGGGTCGGCCTTCAACACCGATCCGCCGTTGAAACCGTACCATCCGAACCACAGAATGAATGCTCCGATTGCGGCAAGCGGTATATTGTGTCCCGGGATAGGACGCACATGGCCGTTCACATATTTTCCGTTTCTGGGACCGAGCACGATGATACCCGCGAGCGCGGCCCAGCCGCCGACTGAATGGACAAAGGTCGAACCGGCGAAATCATGAAAGCCGAGCCTGCCAAGCCAGCCGCCGCCCCACCCCCACATACCGACGATCGGATATACGAAAGCCACAAAGACCGCCGCGAAGATAAGAAAACTGGAGAGTTTTATCCGCTCCGCGACCGCTCCCGATACAATCGTTGCCGCTGTCGCCGCGAACATCCCCTGAAAGATGAAATAGGTCCAGTACGTATAGTTACCGTACGCCAGCGTCATCCCTCCCTCTGGAGGCCGTATGCCGAAACCGGAGAACCCGAACCATCCCCCCGCAAACGATTCGCCGGGATACATGAGGCTGAATCCGACACATGAATAGGTCAGAAGCCCGATCGCCACAATCGAGACATTCTTGAACAGAATATTGACCGTATTTTTCGCTCTCGTCAGGCCGGATTCCAGTGTCGCAAATCCCAGGTGCATGATAAACACCAGGATGGTCGATATCAGTATCCACAGATTGTCGATCATGAACTTGAGGTCGATGTACGACGGATCAGGCTGAACCGTTTCGGCAGCCGCGGAAGCCGCCATCGCCATGATTCCGACAAAAAATATTTTACCGCATCGCATTAATCCAGATGAATTCATAAAACCGCTCCGTTTTATAATAGTTTTTTACTTTTTTAAATTGAGCAATAATGGTGCCAGCAGATTTCAGCTTGCTGCTAATCATTGTTATTATACCGCTTATACAAAATGACAACTGCGAGTAAACCTGTGGATCGTGGTAAAAAAAGGGGCAGTGATGTTTAAAAAGTGAACATCCGAAGAATTGATTTCTACACTCTCATATGACCGCCGGCAATGGGAGAGGAGGCGGCAATACAGGATATGTTATCCCCCCTGCCTGCGGCATCCCCCCTTTTTATGGGGAGCGGCGAAATCATGTTTGCTGATTTAAACGGATAAACGAAAATATGGATTTATAGTGATTGTCCGAACCGCTGATTGATATGATTAACCGATTACCCTGATAATTGCAGAGCTACCGGTATTTTCTCATGATAATCGATGAACTACCCCGGAGTGAACTCCGTGGAATTCTTTGATTAAAACATACCGAACCATTTTTTATTGCTTTATTTCAGAGTATTGGTGTTGCAATTTATTTTTAAACCACAGATATTACAACGGTGTCCAAAATGCACGAACCATATCTGGCCGCAGCGGACTTACACTTCTACCCTGAAGGAGGGTGCAGATGAACGGTTCAAGACTCGCTGTCGTTTTCGTGTTGATGGTTTCTTTTATTCTTGTGTTCGCCGTAACCGTATCGGCTCAGGAAGCCAAGCCGGTTACCATCGCGGGTATTCTGGAAAAAGCGAAGTGCCCGCTCACCGAGGATCAGGCAAAGAAACTGAAAGAATTCAAGCCGGGAGGCGACCGGAGCGGATTCCGGGCAGTATATGAACTTTTCGATGAAAAACAGACCGCGGCGCTCAAGGAAGTTCTCGGGGCTCAGCCGGGAAGAGACGGCGGACCGGAAAGACCGAGAAATCTGTTTTTTACGGTGATATTCGAGAATTCGGATTGCCCGTTTACCGATGCGCAGATAGCGAAGATCAAAGAGATTCCGCCCGGAAGAGAAGGCTTCGAGAAAATGCGTGAGGTTTTCACCGAGAAACAGAACGAAATCATGGACGACATGTTCAACCGCTGAGAGTTATCGACATCATTTACGAACACAGTTTTTTCGCTGTCACAGTCATGGCCCTGTCTCCCGCAACGATCCGGATCATATGCCTGCATCCGGTGCAGTAATCCCTGCCGGGAGGCAAGGCCATTGATATGTCATCCAAATTCACTATCAACATTCACAATCACGCCGTAAACACTCCGGGCCGGACCCAGTCGGCGAGCCAGCGGTACTGCGGCTTACGGTCGAGGTACGCCCACTTGTGTTCCATGGCGAGAAGATCGATCTCTTCGAGCACCTCTTTTTCCCGGTCGGTCAGTTTTGGCTGAAAAACGCCCTGGAGATTCTCAGTCACCTCTCTTTCGCTGTTCATCGCCGGGAGCGATGTGTGAATAGCCCCGGTTGAGAGCGCGTGACGGATAGCGGCGGCGGGAACGCTCACTCCCCTGTCCTTCTGACCCCCGATGAAGCCCTGCTCTTTTGCAAAACTGACGAGCATTTCGTTGCAGAACGGCTTCATTCCGATGAGGCCGTAATTGTGGTCTTTAGCCAGTTTGAGGAACGAGGCGTATGAGTTCTGCTTGTCGTTCGGGGTCGCCTTGTTGTGGACGAAATTGTAGGGAAACATGAAATAATCGAGATCGTCGCCGTACTGTCTGATCGCCCGGACGAATTCCTCTTCCCAGTGGTGCGCCATGCCGACAGCGCGCACTTTGCCCTTTTCACGGAGCTTCATGAGCCCTTCGAGTTTCGCCGGTTCGGCCATGGCCCGGTAGAGATCGATGGCCTCACGGTTAAACAGGCGCAGCACCCTGTCCACTTCCTCCTCGACCTTTTCGGTTTCAAGGTAGAGTGAAACGAACGTCTCCGGATGCCCCGCGAGGCTCTTTGCCATCGGTTCGTACTGGAAATAGAGGTTATTGTAGATATCGAACAGGTTGATCCCCATCCTGATGCCGAGCTGAATCTGACGGTCACGGCCTTCCGGGTCGGCTATGTTCTCTTTCGAGAGGTGGGAGCCGAAACTGAGCCGTGAAACCCGCATCCCGGTTTTTCCGAGAATGGCGTATGACATCGAACCGCCTGTTTTTCCGCCGCCTCCCGAACAGCCGGTCACTGCAGCTGCCGCACCGGCGGCGCCGAGAGCCGCGGTCGTTACAAAGTCACGTCGTTTCATGATTTCTTGTCTCCGTTGACAGATAATCTCCGAAACAGTCCCGTCATCGCGGTTTTACACATCCATCCGGATAACGGCGACCTCATCATTCCCCTGTTATATCTTATACCACATTGCCTTCGCGCGGGCAACACAGTTTACTATAATTATTCTAAAAGATGCTTAAACCAGTTCAGCATGACAGCGTTCATGTCACCCTGAATTTATTTCAGGGTCTATCGCACACTGTATTACATCAATGATCGTAATGTGGTATTGTATGAATAATAATTGATTGACCGATGCAGGTCAACGTGAATGACACAGTTGGAAATCACTATTTTTTCAAATATTACTATGATACTTTCCTTTGCGCGCCCAAAGGAAAGTATCCAAAGGAAAAGGCGCCCGTGAAAAGCCTGTCTCCTCATTCGCTTCGCGATTTTCGGGAAGCGCAAAACTCACACATCTCCGATGTGCTCAGGCAGTTGCGCTTCTGTTTCCGAAAACCGCTCGTTCATTCGGGGCTTTTCAACGGGAATATGAACTCTCGGGTTACTTTTGATTATACTCAATATTATCAATTCTGGAGAAAACACCTATCGTTATATCAATTTTCCCCCTTATGCCTTTCCACTTATGCCTTATGCCTTATGCCTGCCTTTATTTCATTTGACATATGAAACACGACATAATTTATTGAATACATGAACGGATGAAAACGACGATCAATCGTAACAAAAGGGAGGAACAGTCATGAAAATGGAAGCGCTTGTAATCGTGGTCATGCTGTCGGCAGTATGTCTTGCGGTCTCGTGCGGACGGGGCAAGGATACCGGTCAGCAGAAACCTTTGCCGGTCTTCGATCTCACCGGGAAACCGTACGATCTTGCAACCGGTCTCGTGTCACGGTCTATTTCGTTCGAGAACCCGACCGGAGCGCCCGGAGAAGGCGGAAAACCGGCAAGTCATCTCGGCGTGGGCCGTAAGGGATCGCCCATGCGGGAAGTCAAGCCGGATTCCATGTTCGTTCTCTGCGACATCACGGGACCCGGCACAATCCGTCACATCTGGATAACAACCTCGCGTGACCCGGAAAACCTGCGGAGCATTGTCATCCGCGTGTACTGGGACGGCCAGCAGCATCCGAGCATCGAGTGCCCGGTCGGGGATTTCATGGGGTTCGCCCATGGCAAGGTGATGCCGTACCAGTCCGCCGTCCATTCCTGCGGGCAGAACGCCGGCATGAATATCTGGCTGCCGATGCCGTTCACCACACGGGCGTATATCACCTTCACCAACGAAGGGAAAAAGGACATCCCTCTTTTCTACCAGATCGATTACACCACCGGCGACACTCATCCCGCCGATGTCGGCCGTCTCCACTGCCTCTTCAGACGTGAGAATCCAACGAAGCTCACCGAGGATTTCACCATCCTGCCCAAGCGCACCGGAAAAGGCCGTTTCATCGGTACGGTGCTCGGCATCCGTTATGAGGACAGGAACTGGTGGGGCGAAGGCGAGATCAAGATTTACATGGACGGCGACACCGAATTCCCGACCATCTGCGGGACAGGGAGCGAGGATTATGTCTGCCTGTCGTACGGGGTGCAGCAGACGCCGTTTCTGTACAACGGGTGCAGTTTACTCGATCATGACAAGGGATTTGTCTCGATGTACCGCTGGCACCTGCCCGACCCGATCTTCTGGGAAAAGGAATGCCGCATGACCATCCAGCAGATCGGCTGGAGCGATGCAGTCCGCAAGGAAAAGGGGAGCGGCCTCTACGAACGTCAGGACGACTGGTCGGGGGCGACCTTCTGGTACGAGCCTGTTCCGAGCGCCCCGCTGCCCGATATGCCGGGGGTCGAGGCGCGGGTGAAGGATATCTGGAAGGATTGAAAGAACTCACCCCGCGGTGTACGTTAAGTAAAAATTATGCGTCCGGGCGCTGCCCCTCTCTTTGAAAGGGAGGGGCAAATGTGAGTTATTGTTAAATCATCAGACAGCCAAATCCCATATTTCTCCCGAATTCCCCCCGCCCGGGGATGAATCCCCGGGCTATTGTCGAAAAGTGCCTGCGGCACTCCCCCGGTAAAATTGTATGTTTATTTATCATTAAAACAGCCCCCTATCAGGCATGTCGGCCAACTTTCCCCCGATGGGGGCAACCATCGTGGACTTCCTGCCATACAGGGAAAAAGAATGTCCGACTCGCCGCGCAGTTGCGAAGATGTAAGGTAGATTGATATTGGAAGGGGCTTCATGAAAAAGGCTTTTCAACACGTTTTAACCGAATTATGCAAAAAAAGAGTTAATACCAATAATTCAAATAGATATAACAGATTATTTATACTATATT
This sequence comes from bacterium, assembly GCA_021372535.1. Classification (NCBI taxonomy): domain Bacteria; species bacterium. Next base: position 97,934 of record JAJFUH010000234.1, on the reverse strand, counting down.
TATTGACCATAAATAATTTAATTTAAAAGATAGTAAAAACAAATCCGCGAAAATCCGCCTGATCCGCGCGAATCCGCGTTCCATTAAATTTTGTGAATAGATCGGGTTAAATTCTTTCAAAAATATGGCTCATTTCGTATCTTACCTGTCCCCTTTTCAGGGCTTTTCATTTTTTTAAAAAGGAAGCTATTCCGATAATCATGGCATCGACCGGATACATAAATCCGCCGCTGAACCGCTGGCATCGCGAGAGCGGTTACCGCGAGGTGCTCACTGTGGCGATACCGCTCATTATCAGTACGGGGTCGTGGTCGCTCCAGCACTTCGTCGACCGCATGTTCCTCACCTGGTATTCGCCCGAGGCGATAGCGGCGGCAATGCCCGCAGGCATAGTCAATTTCGCCATCATGAGCCTGTTCATCGGCACCGCACAGTATGTGAACACGTTCGTGGCGCAGTATTACGGCGCCGGGAGGTTCACCCGCATCGGGCCGTCCCTCTGGCAGGGCATTTATGTTGCGGTAATCGGAGGAGCCGTTCTCCTTGCGCTCATTCCGTTCGCGGGTGCGTTTTTCAGGTTCGTCGGCCACGAGGAAATCGTCCGGCAGTACGAGACGGAGTACTTCAGCATCCTGTGTCTCGGCGCGGCGCCGGCAATCGCATCGTCCGCCATGTCGGGCTTTTTCTCCGGCAGGAGCGAAACAAGACCCATCATGTGGGTCAATGTGCTGGCAACCATGGTCAACATCGTCCTCGACTACCTCCTCATCTTCGGGAAATTCGGATTCCCGGAGATGGGAATCAGGGGCGCGGCATACGCCACCGTGGCTTCGGCGTGCGTCTCGTTCAGCATCTACATGGTTCTCATAGCACGGCGGCGGTATGCGGAAGCGTTTCATACGATGAGAGGATGGCGGCCCGAACTCGAGCTCTTCCGTCGTCTCATACGGTTCGGACTGCCGAACGGGATACAGTTTTTCCTCGATGTCGCCGGGTTTACCACCTTCCTCCTGCTTATCGGGCGGCTCGGGACCGACTCGCTGGCGGCGACGAACATCGCGTTCAACATAAACGCCATCGCATTCATGCCCATGATCGGCCTCGGCATGGCGATCAATGTGCTCGTCGGGCAGAACCTGGGGAAAGACAGGCCGGACCTCGCCGAACGGAGCGTCTGGTCGGGTTTTCATCTGACATTCGTCTACATGACCTCGATTGCCGCGCTCTATGTGTTCGCGCCCGGGCTGTTTATCCTGCCTTTCGCATCGCAGGCCGACCCCGTGCGTTTTGCCGCCATCAGCGGAATGACCGTTGTCCTGCTCCGGTTTGTGGCGCTTTATTCCCTGTTCGATTCCCTCACCATCATGTTCGCTTCCGCGATCAAGGGAGCCGGAGACACCCGTTTCGTCATGTACATGATCGTTATCCTTTCCCTGTTCCTGATGGTTATTCCGTCCTATATCGCTCTCGAGGTGTTTCATGCATCGCTCTATGTCGGCTGGACTATTGTAACGCTCTATGTGATTATTCTCGGAGTTTCATTTCTGGTGCGGTTCCTGGGAGGCAGGTGGAAATCCATGCGGGTCATCGAGATGATTCCCCCGGCGTTTCCCCTTACACTCCCCGAAGCGCCGACGAGCGAGCTCGAACCGTAAAAAACAGGATACAATACCGCTTTACAGGGTAAAACGACTTGTCTCATATGAAGACCGAATCACATACGAGACTGCATGTATGGGAAAAGAGCAGTCTCTTTTGATCCCTGAACGTATAATTCTATATATGATGACCAGCAGAAGGAATCCGGTATGACTGTTGCAGTGAACAGAGAATCTCAGATGAAAGATGTCAAGGCACAGGGTATTTTCAGACGGCTCGGACGGCTTTTGCCGGTTCTGCTCGTCATTGCCTGGTCGATGCCCGTTCCGGCGCAGGAACAGATCGCTCCGGGTGCGTCATATTATGAGCTGTCACGCGCGGAAGGCCCGTGGGCGATCCAGGTTCTCGATATGCAGAAGGGGGTTCCGACTCTCGATCTCGGTGTCGAACTCGGCGGAGAGCATATACTCGAAATAGAGCCGCTCACCCGTCTTGCCGGGCGCATTATCTCGTCCGGCCACCATATTGTCGCGGGCATCAACGGCGACTTCTATATCCTCCAGTCCGGGCCGTTCCAGGGAGACCCTGTCGGCTTCTGCGTGGTGAACGGCGAGCTTGTGAGCAGCCCGATCAGCCGGTCGGCGCTTGTCATTCTCGAGGACGGGACGCTTTCGATTGACCGTTTCCGCTTATCCTCGCGCGTGAAACGGACGGACGGTTCCTCGTTCAGGCTGTCGGGAGTCAACCAGCGCTGTCCGGGCAACGGGATCGTCCTGCTCACCCCTCGATTCAACACGAGCACCCGGCCGCAGGAAAATGCCGTGGTGCTGCTTGCCGGGCCTCTCTCAGAGCCGATTCGCCCCGAGGGGACATACACGGTCGCCGTACTCGAACAGCATCCCGGCGATACCGAGCTTGCAATCCCGCCCGACCGTATCGTACTCATGGGACGGGGTAAAGGAGCGGCTTTTCTCGGGAGTGTCACAGCCGGTGATTCGCTCGTGTGCACGATCGGTATCGAACCTTCGGCAGGAACCATCAGGCATGCTGTCGGCGGCGGCCCGCGCCTGCTGAGAAACGGCGAAGTATCCATCGAAGCCGAAACAGAGGGAATCAGCCAGACCTTCGTCGATACCCGTCACCCGCGAACCGCTGTCGGATTCAACGGCGACCATATTTTTCTCGTCACCGTGGACGGCCGTCAGAAAGGCTATAGCGAAGGGATGAATCTTCATGAACTCGCGTCGTTCCTCAAAGAGCTCGGCGCAACCGAGGCGATCAACCTGGACGGCGGCGGCTCGACGACCATGTGGGTGGACGGTCAGGTGCGCAACCGGCCTTCGGACGGAATCGTCCGTTCCATCGCCAATGCCCTTATCCTCTATACGGTGACACCGTGAAAAAAGACAGGCATTAAAGACGAGGCAGAAGGCACAAGGCAGAAGGGGAAAAGAAAAAGAAAAAAGCACAAAGGGTAATTATGGCTTGTGAGTTTATCAGGAAACTGCTGAGAATTTGTTCGATTACAGTGAAATTCTGCCTACGGTTTTTTCATCATTCACTTCTGCCTTATGCCTGCTTTACTGCTAATCAGCCTTCATGGCCTTTTACCAGTTCAGGCAGATTTTCGGGAGCGCCGTGATAAACAACCTCGCCCTTGTCGAGTACGGCGATATCGGTGCATGTACTCGATATATCGCTGAGGATATGGGTCGAGAATATGATAATGCTGATTGCGCCGCACCGGTCTGTCAGGAGATTTCTGAACCGTATCCGCTCTTCGGGGGAGAGGCCGACTGTCGGTTCGTCCACTATGAGGATTCTGGGGTTGCCGATGACCGCCTGCGCGATTTCAAGGTGACGTTTCATGACGGTCGAAAGCTCGTTGGCGTTCGTGTCTTTTACACCGGAAAGGCCAAGCGATTCAAGCAGTTCGTCGACAGCTGTTTTCCGCGCCCGTGTGTCACGTAATCCCGAAAGCCTTGCCGTATAATCGAGAAATTCCCCTGCGGTCATGTTTCTGAACGAGCTGAATCTCTGCGGAAGATACCCTGTCATGGAACGGATGGCGGCGCGGTTTTTCTGCAGGTCAAGATCGTCGAACATCACCGTTCCACCGGTCGGTTTCATGAGTGTCGCCAGAATGCGTATGAGCGTGGATTTGCCGGAGGCATTCGGTCCGAGCAGGCCGAACATGCCGTTGTCGATGACCAGATTCACATCGTTGAGGGCGCGCGTGCCGTCTTCGAACACTTTACTCAGGTTTTTGATAGTTATTTTCATGGTATAAATCTCGCTTTATGGAAATGAATTCTCTGACACTCACATCCCCAAAAAACCATGAACCATGATATCCGGGGTTATCAGGATGACCATAACGATCCGGGTAATCCCTTCAATCACGATATATAATAACGGTATATTACATCTTTGACTGTTTTTTCCTGAAATAAGTTTATAGAAAAGATAACAGGGAGGCAAGAATGAAAGATGAGATGAGGCGAGATTTGCGGAAGCGTTCAGTCTGATTGTCCGGTGTGGAGTTAAAATACGGACAACCCCGATAATGATCATAATGTAAAAAAAACCAATAACTCAGCATGTATCATGGCAATCGGTCAATCATGATTATCAGTGGTTCAAACAATTATTGTATCCGGTTATCCAGTAAATTCAGCTAACATGATTGATCCCCCTCGGCTTCGCCGTGTCCTCCTTATAAAAAAAAGGGGGATGAAAGTGCCCCAAAAGCCGCTCCCCCCTTAAAAAGGGGGGATGCCGCAGGCAGGGGGGATCACATACTATCGGAAGAAATTAGCTCTTCTAATTAAAAGTTTTTTTACTTACTAAACTGGATAACAGGATTATTTTAAAAGGGCGCGTTAAAAGACACTTTTTCATAGCCCTCATAAATCTCTACAGAAAAACATTTGCTTAAAATTCATTTAAAAACTATTATTTATTCACCCGTATGGTCGAGTCGGAATACAATAAAAAATCTGATATGGGGAATATCAGGTTTCACCTCTCCAAGGAGACACACCCATATGAAAACGTTTGTCAAAACCCCGGTTGTCTGTGCTTTGTTGGTTGCATTTCAGATTCATACCGCAATTAGCCAGGAGACTAAAAAGGAGATTAAATACGAAGACGCGCCAAAGGTTGTGCTGAACGCGACCGCAGAAATGCAGACTCCGGAATTCTGGATATCACGGCTCAAAGGCAATCCCGATGCTGTTTTATTGAGCCCGGCCCATATAGACGCATTGAACAAGGAAACCGCCATCATACGGGAAAAAGTCGCAAAATTGAACGATATCAACGGCAAACCCGTTTCAATAGACAGGATTATCAAGTACAACGATACTACCGGCGCCCAGTTCAAAATCGAGGATCCGCTTTCTCTCGTGTCTTTTCCCGGTGACAGTCTCAGAGCGCGGCTCAGGACAAATCGCACGTTCTTCGATTCGCGGACATACTATGATGACCGGAGAATGACATTTGACAACGACAAGAAAAACCAGCTTTATGACATGACAGACGCCGGTTCCATTCCCGATGTCATCAAGCCCCGCTACGGCATTATAACCGTTCATGCGACAGTCCGCGTGCTTCCGACCGATGAGGTCGCGTACGGTAAACCCGATGAATGGTACATAAAGGGGCTTCAGGCGGCATCCGCCGATGTAGCCATGCCGGTGGCGATTCTCCACGAATCGAAGAACAAGGACTGGTATTTTGTAAGAAGCGAAACCGCGTTCGGTTGGGTCAGAGCGGTCAATATAGCGCTCGGTTCACCGGAAGTGATACGTAAATATATCGATGCAAAAGACTTCATCGTTGCTCTCACATACACGGTTCCGGTTTACAGCAACAAGAATTTCAGCTCATTCATAACCGACCTTTACATGGGATCGCGATTCAAGCTCGTGGAAAAAACCGATAAGGGATATCACGTGCTCGTGCCGTTCAGGAAGCCGGATGGCTCTCTGGAAACCGTCGATGGCTGGGTGAAGCCCGACGCGAAAGTCAGCGTTGGATATCAACCGTTTACCCAGCGGAATGTCATCAACACGCTGTTCAGTCTTCTCTATCGCCCCTACGCATGGAATGACGGCCGGAACGAATGGAACTGCTGCGGCTATATCCGCGTGGTGCTCAGGACATTCGGCATCTTCACCGGGAGCTGGCCGGCGTTCGAGCTGCACTGGAACGACCATGTTACCACATTCCCGTCGGATACCCCGCGTGAAACAAAATATCAGTATCTCGAAAAATGCGACCCCGGGGTGACCCTGGTCGGGAGCGACGGACACATACTCATGTACCTGGGAAAAGTGAATGACAAGCATTACGTCATTCATATGGGGGGATACGACTACACGACAGATGACGGGACGGTGATGATGTACAGGCGTGTCAACGTAAACGACACGGAACTCAAAGGCGGTTATAATATCGACGACTGGACAAAAATTTCACCGCTGTATCCATAACCCGAACAGAACTTCCCGCAGCGTGATTGCACGATATATGGGATGATCATTTCATCCACGCCTTTTCACGGCTCCCTCTCTCTGAAAGAAAGGGAGCCTGAGGGGTGAGTTCAGGCAAGGATGGGTAGGGCAATAGTTGAATCACGCAGGTGAACCGAAGACTATTTACCGCATACCTTCAGTATGTCTGAAGTTGGTAATCCCTATTATTAATCCCCGGATCAGTCATTTCCGAAACGCGGGTTGACAACGTTACTGAATATCGATCCGAAGGTATATCGAATCCCTATTTCTGCAAAATAGTCATACTGAGTGGCAAGCTGCTTCTGATGCAGCAGGATCTCCTCTTCGGTCGCGCCTTCCCTGGGCAATGACAACTGGTCATGAATCCTCGAAATGTTTCCGTGTATATTCAGGGAGAATCCCTCGAGAAGACGAAGGTTTATGTTGCAGTGTATTCTCGAGTTGTTTTTGCTGAAATCGTGAAAATAATGCGACCCTTCCAGTGTTGCGCTCACCGAACCCCATTTTTCCTTGAGCTCAAACGTGCCGGAAAGATTTTCTTTGAATAAATTTTCGTGGATTTTACCATAAATGGTTTCCTCTTCGTACCGAATGTTCGTATAACCCGCCCTGTACAGAATACGGAATTCCCGCCGCGTTGATTCCGAATACGGAAAGACATTGTATTCAACCGCGGGAGCTAATTCGTATGAGAATCTCGTATTTGAAAAGATCGAAGAAAGCGCCGAGCCGTAGAATCCTGACGACCAGTGTTCCCCGCGGCTTTTAACTACCAGTCCCTCGAACTCCTGAGACCGCGTGTAACTGGAAATAGTACGATCATCAGTTTTATATTTTTCTTTATTGTAATCAAGATCAACATTCAGACTGATTTTCCAGTCGGGAGTTACACGGTCGGCAGAAAAAGAACTGTCGAGCGAAAGCTCCTTGCTTGACTCCTCTTCATTCAGCGTGCCGCCGGTATCAATATTGAACACCCAGTAATTCCACTTGTCCACAACGGCTGACGGATCGGTTCGCTGGTTGTAATTGATCGAAATATCGTTGGCGAGCGGGGTTTTCGACACATAACGGATTAAACCCATTTTCATGGTTCGAACAATATTCCGCCGAATTATTTCTTCAGTATCCATCTTTTGAGATACACATTTCAGGGTGTCATCCATGCCGGTATAATTCAGTTGTCCGATAAACGTCAGCGTGTATTCTTTACCACCGCTGCCGGTCTCCTGTTCTGTGAGCAATATATGAACCTGCGCTTCTTTTCTGTCCCGCACATAATTGATGAAAGGAATTTCTTTTTTGATATACTCCTGATAGTCGCTTATATCGAGGAATACTTTTGTCGCTTCACTCTGAAGGTCTGTCAGGTTATTCTCAGATTTCTGAGCATATGAAACGGGATTATATATAAGACAACAAAAAATAAAAGTGATAAAAAGAAAAAGGGTATTGGGGAATACAGCCGTTCTTTTTCGAATAAAAATTTTACTGACCAAAGAAGTTTTTTTTAAGCGAAGCTCTGAGCTCATTCAATCTCCTTTCCACCATTATCGGCACTGTACTTCGTATATGGTATGAATCGGCCGGATCAGCAGTCATTCTCCATCGGCCGTGTAAACCATGTGGTTTTAACTGCGGGCCTGCGCGTTTTACTCCATATGCGGTCACACTGTTCCAAGTTACGACTGTAGAACGTAAAAAATCAAGTTGAACATGTGTTTCCGATAATGTCTTTATGATTTAAGATATTGAATAATAAGATGTTATGCTTGAATTCACCGGAAAAAACGGTGAAGAACAGTAAAAAGAGGACTCTCCTCTCCCACGGCCACGGGTCATGGGAGAGGAGATGGGGGGAGAGTAAAACAGGCACTTGTTTTACTTCATTGGTAAAGCAGTTAATAAATTCCTGTTCAAGGCTGCTGACAATCGGATTTTTTGAAATCCTCGACATGGTGACGGACAATATCGCCGTTAATGAGATAGATAATATTTTCGGCTATATTGGTGGTCTGGTCGGCGATACGTTCCAGATGCCGTGACACTCCCAGATAATGTATCAACTCGTCGAGATCGTCGGGATTTTTCCGGATCGCATCCTGGACAATCACATACATCTCACGATGATATGCATCGACTATGTCATCATCGGCGCAAATCTCATAAGCATCCTGGGCGTTGAGCGTGATAAGGGCATTGATGCTCTTCCTGAGCATATCCTGAACCTGGTCGGACATGAGGGTGAAATCGAAGGGCATCTGTATCCGCTTTGCAGTTACCAGAAACGCCGCCCGCTCGGCAATATTGACCGCGAGATCGCTGATTCGCTCCAGATCGGTGTTGATTTTCAGCACCGCTATGATAAAGCGCAGATCATTCGCCACCGGCTGATAGAGCGCAAGGATTTTCAGGCATTCCTCCTCGATATCCACCTCACGGCGGTCGACATTCAGATCGGCGGCGATAACCTTTTCGGCGAGCGTAGAGTTCAGTTTTTCAAGAGCTTCAACCGACATCCTGACATTTTCCTCGACTTCGGCAACAAGCGAAAGAAGGTGTTTTTTCAGGGATTCTACTTCTTTATGGAGACGGTTGGTCATGGTGTTCCTCCGGAATCATCCGAAACGGCCGGTAATATAATCCTCGGTCTGTTTTTCTGCTGGATTGGTAAAAATCTGAGTGGTCGGTCCGAATTCCACGATATATCCTTTATAAAAGAAAGCGGTATAATCGGAAACACGGGCCGCCTGCTGCATATTATGAGTGACGATTACAATAGTATACTTTTTTTTGAGCGTTTCGATGAGCTCCTCGATTTTTGCCGTGGCAAGCGGGTCTATGGCCGATGTCGGCTCGTCCATGAGCAGGACTTCGGGTTCCACCGCGATTGCACGGGCGATACAGAGACGCTGCTGCTGACCTCCGGAAAGCGCCGTTCCGGGACTGTGAAGGGTATCTTTCACCTCTTTCCACAAAGCCGCGGCTTCGAGGGCCTTTTTAACCCGTTCGGCGAGCTCGCTCTTCGACACCCGGTAATGCATCCTGATACCGTACCCGATATTATCGAATATACTCATCGGGAACGGCGTCGGTTTCTGGAAAATCATGCCGACTTTCCGCCGCAGCTCGATACAATCGACAGACGGGTCCAGAATGTTTTTACCGTCGAGCATCACCGTGCCCGTTGCCTTCTGTTCCCTGTACAGTTCATAGATACGGTTGTAGACACGGATGTGCGTCGATTTTCCGCATCCTGAAGGGCCGATGATTGCGGTCACCTTGTTCTGGGCAATCTCTATCGTGTTGTCAAAAAGCGCCTGGTTCTTGCTGTAGTAAAAAGACAGGTTCTTGACCGATATTTTGGATTTGAATACAGCATCGCCGGAGTGCCTGACAGTCATGGAGGGAATTTTACTGCTTTTGATATCCGTGATACCGGCAATTCCGTCCGGGGAGTTGTTCACGTTTTTACCTCCTTCGTAATAAAACGGGCCAGCACGGTAGTGGCCAGCACTGCCGCCATGATTATGAACGATGCGCCCCATGCTGTCTGCTGCCAGTCCGGGTATGGAGACATGGCATAGTTGAATATGGTTACCGTAAGATTAGCAACGGGCTGGTTGAACGATCCGGGCCAGAAAGGGCTGTTGAGCGCGGTGAAAAGCAGCGGCGCGGTCTCTCCGCTTATCCGGGCTATCGCCAGGAGAATACCGGTTATCATTCCCGATTTTGCCGCCCGGAAAACAATCCTGATGGTTACGCTCGTTCGTGATGCGCCTACCGCGAGAGCCGATTCCCGCAGGGCATTCGGCACCAGATTCATCATATCCTCGGTTGTCCGCGCCACCACGGGGATTATGATTACCGCGAGAGCAACAGCGCCCGCATATCCGGAAAAATGACCGATCGGGATCACGAGGATGGTATAGACGAACAGACCGACAATAATCGAGGGCACTCCCATGATCACATTGAGCGTAAAACGGATCGCTTTGCCAAAAATACCATTTTTCCCAAATTCCGACAGGTATACCCCGCTCATGATACCGACAGGCACACCTATGACTCCGGCCAGAGCTGTAATGATTAGCGTCCCCAGAATCGCGTTGGCTATACCACCGCCCTCCATGCCGGGAGGAGCGGGCAGCGCGGTGAAGAATTCCCAGTTCAGCGCCGCAAAACCTCGTTTGACAACCTCCCATATGATCCATGCAAGGAACACGAGCCCGATCGACGCCGAGAGACCTGAAAATCCCTTGACCAGTATATCCACGCTTTTACGATAGACGGTCGAACGCAGGATCATAAACCGCCCCCCATGCTCTTATGGAGCTTTTTCAGCCAGAGCTGCGCTAAAAGCTGGATAACGAACGTAATGGCAAACAGCATGAGCCCCAGCTCGACCAGCGCATGCATGTACAGCGGTTCGGAGGCTTCGGTAAATTCGTTGGCAAGCGTCGACGCGATGCTGTTTCCCGGCGAGAAAAGAGAGGATGATATCGAATGATCGTTCCCGATCACGAAGGTTATCGCCATTGTCTCGCCGAGGGCGCGCCCCAGGCCGAGGAAAGATGCTCCCACAAGCCCGCGGATTCCATACCGGACGATGACATTATAGGTGACTTCCCACGTTGTCGCTCCCATTCCGAAACCCGCTTCCTTGACCACGGGGGGCACCATCTGAAACACATCCCGCATGACCGCGCTGATAAACGGCAGTATCATGAACGCGAGAATGATACCCGCTGTCAGCATGCCGATTCCCATGGGCGGCCCCTTGAACAACGGCAGAAAACCGAGCGTATCGCCGAGCATCGGCTGAACGTGATCGGACATGAACCGTGAAAAAACAAAAAGCCCCCACATGCCGTATATGATGCTGGGGATCGCGGCAAGCAGTTCGATGCCATACCCGACAACCCGACTGAGAGCAGGATGTGCGAGCTCGACAAGGAACAGCGCGATCACCAGGCTCATGGGAACCGCTATCAGCATGGCTATCACGGTGGATACGACAGTCCCGTATATACTGCTCAATGCTCCGAATTGCTGGGTAACGGGATTCCATTCCTGGGAAAACAGAAACGAAAGCCCGAAGGTTTTCAGCGAGAGCCGTGAATTGGTAACCAGCTCGACGGATATACCGATAATGATCAAAAACGCTACGGCGGCGCACAGGGCGCTTATAAACCGGAAAACCATATCGGTGTAATAATGATATTTCGAATTTCGATCCCTGATCATAAGCCTTTATGGTGGTTACGGGTTTTCCTTATAAGAGGGCGGTGAAAAAGAAACTTTTAAACCGCCCTCTCAAGAAATGCCCGTAATCCTTGATATAGGTGAAGTCAGCAGCCTATTTCCAGACGGGATTTACGCCCGCTTTCACCTCGTTTTTCCATACTTTTTCCACAAGATCGATGACATTGGAAGGCATGGGAACATAGTGGAGGCTCTCTGCGATCTCGGCGCCGTGTCTAAAGCCCCAGTCGAAGAATGTCAGCATTTCGCGGGCTTTGGCGATATCCAACTGACTTTTGTGTATCAGAATAAACGATGCGCCCGTAATCGGCCAGCTTGCTTTGCCGGGCTGATCGGTCAGTACCATATAAAATCCCGGAGCGTTGACCCAGTCCGCGTGTGCCGCCGCCGACTGGAACGATTCGATTGTCGGGGCAACAAACACCTTCTCCCTGTTCTGGAGAAGCACCGTCGTCATCTTATTCTGAAGGGCATAGGCATATTCGACATACCCGATCGCCCCGTTGATCCGCTGTACATTGGTCGCGACACCTTCGTTGCCCTTGCCTCCTATGCCGATGGGCCACTGAACCGCTTTCCCCGTTCCGACTTTTTCATGCCACGCGCCGGATATTTTGTCAAGGTAATTGGTAAAAATCCATGTGGTCCCGGAACCGTCCGCACGGTGGACAACCGTAATGGCGCGATCCGGCAGCGACAGGCCGGAATTGAGCGTTTTTATCTTCGCATCATTCCATTTTACAATTTCTCCGAGAAAAATCCCGGCGAGTATTTCGGGAGACAGTTTCAGCGTGTCGCCCTTGATCCCCGTGATGTTGACCACAGGTGTAACACCACCCATGACCAGCGGAAACTGGATCAATCCTTCACGGTCGAGCTCTTCTTTTTCGAGCGGCGCGTCCGAAGCGCCGAAATCTACCGTTTTTGCCTCGATCTGGGCTATACCTCCGCCCGAACCGATGGACTGATAGTTGATCTTTGTTCCCGTCAGCTTGTTGTACTTGTATGCCCACTGCGAGTACACGGGATACGGGAACGAGGCTCCGGCGCCGTTGAGTGTCAGCGGTTCCGCCTGGACGAGCGAAACCATGATGACCGAACCGAACAACAATAAACAAACCGGTTTAACCATTTTCATATCTTCCTCCTTGAGATTCAATAAAGTACCATTTAAATGTTAGAATTATATGAGGAATATGTGTGATTTTTCTTAAGAGGGCTGTGAAAAAGTATATTTTTCACGAGCCCCATGACGAAATGTGTTGTTTTGTTGCTGTCAAGGGCATGTAAATCGGCACTTCGTGCCGACCCTTGACAGCATATATTCACGTACATCATGTTTATCACAAGACTTTTAAACTGCCCGCTCATCTTCGTCATTTTACAGCTTGAAATTCATATCGGCCTGGAACCGGCGGTAATCTCTGCCCTTGTCGATGCCCTGCCGATTGAAAAAACAGGTCACGCCGGCTTTTATTTTGGGCGCCACCTGGTAATTGACATTAATCTCATGCCCCTCTCCGTCCGTTCCGCCGCCGATGAAGTCGGAATCGGTGAATGCCCCGACAACGGCATCCTTTTCGAGATGACGGTAGCTGTATCTGAAATCGAAAGAGCCGGGTTTTTTGCATTTTCCGAGTGTAAAGCCTGCAAGCCAGCCCCGATCATCATCGACGTGCTGCGCGATATTGTCGACATAATCACCAAACACGGTCACATTGCCGCCAAGACCTGCGGGTTTTATTTCACCGAAGAGCTCGATATCCCTGTAACCATAGCGGTAATTGCCGTTACCGTCGACCGAATTCCCGAAACTGTCCGCCGTATCGTAAAAGGACGGGTGTTTCCGGGCATTCCGATAGTCGAAGTATCCCGCGCCGAAGGTTATCTCCGCCGCCGCCGACCGATACGTTATCCCCGCCTGGCTGCCGAGAAGGATGGCATCGTTATCCGCCTTGCGCTCATCGACCCAGAAATAGGCGGCATGAGCGAATAGAGTCACCGGCCCCCCACTTTTCGAGTATCCGAGCGCGAGACCTTCCGGTTTCAGATCGCTGTCCCACAAAAGCTCCGTATCGCCCGGAACAAACAGGGGATTCTGCATCTTTCCGCCGTGCACGGTCAATCCCTGAACTGTCCGGGGATTCCACTCGAAAAAAGCCTCTTCGATATTGATCTGCTTGCTTGAAAATCCTCCCGTAAGAGTCTGATTTCTCGAAATCGGGTCATCGCTCCCGGAAGAAAGCCGGATACCTATGGCCACATCTTCATGAACCCGGGCATTGAGGTTGATACGAGCCCTTATCCTGTGACGGTTTCTCATATCGTTTCCTTCAGCGTCGATGAGTTCGTGACGGTACCGGAGATCGGCGCCTATGGTAAGATTTTCTTCAGAAAACGCGGCTTTCACCGGTACACATGACAATCCTGCAATAATCAGCCATAACCATTTCGATTTCACGGTATTCCCCTTTTCTGAATGACGGTTTTCCTGCATGAAAACAGAGCCTGGCCGGCCGTTACCATTCCCTGCGCCATATATTGAAGACAGTGTAAAATTATTTTCCATCCCCGGTCCCCAATCATCAACCGGTGATGAAATATCTCGTTAGTTTTCTGTTTTCAAACTATTAGTCCCCGAACAATTCACCGGGGATTCATACCTGTCCCGAACAGCACGTAACCGGACACTAAGTGTTTTTTAACAGGAAACTAATATAAAATTATCATGTTAATTGACTGTAAAGGGAGTGTGAGAATTCGGTTAGCCCGGGGGAGAGTGTAAACAAATGAAGGATTATGCGACGGGCAGGGTAATGGTGAAGGTACTTCCCTGCCCCGGGGTGCTTTCCACGTAGATGCGGCCCTTGTGGGCGAGTACGCTGTGTTTGGCGATTGCAAGACCAAGACCGGTTCCGCCGAGTTCGCGGCTCCTGCCTTTGTCGACACGGTAGAAACGCTCGAAAATTCTGGTCTGATGCTCCTGCGGAATACCACAGCCGCTGTCCGAAACCTCGATCGTGAGGGTCTGCGCATCCTGGAAAGAACGAATGTAAACGGTGCTGTCATTTCCGCTGTACTTGATCGCGTTATCGACGAGATTGATCACCGCCTGTTCGAGGAGCAGGACATTACAGTTGATCATGGTATCGGAACAGGACATACTTACGGTTATCCCTTTCCGGCGGGCTTTCGGCTCGCAGAGAAGACGGACATTATTGAGGATTTCACAGATGTTGTGAGGTTCGAAGATAATCCTGCCGTTCTCGATGTCCTGTTCGATTCGCGAAAGACTGAGCAGGTCTTCAACAATACTGTTGAGCCGGTTCGAATGTTTCAGTATGATATCGAGAAACTGATTCCTGTTTTCGATGTCCTCAATGGCGCCGTCACGCAGGGTTTCGACAAATCCGATAATGGAAGTAATGGGCGTCTTGAGCTCGTGGGAAACATTCGCAACAAAATCCCGCCGGACATTCTCGAGCCGTTTGAGCTGGGTGATATCGTTGAGGACTATAACCGCGCCTGTCTGTCCCCGCTGAGCATCGAGAAGCGGAGTTCCGTGCGCATGAAGAACGCGATCGCTCCCGTTATGGATGACGATCTCTTCCTCGACTGTCTCTCCGACAGTCAGCGTGGTGTTTACAAAATTCTGGAGATGAGTATTCCGTATGACTTCCTGGATTTGCTTCCCTTTACAGTTTTCAGGATTAATACTGAACAGCTTCTCGGCTGCCCGGTTGTATTCGATAATTCTTTCTTCCATGTCGACAGCGAAAACCGCTTCGAGCATTCCCGAAAAAACAGCCTCGATCTCGTTTCGCTGTTCGGTGATGGTACTGATGCGTTCGGAAAGCTGCGCCGCCATGGTATTCATTCCTTCGGAAAGCGTTTCCAGCTCGTAAATACCGCTCATCGAAATACGGAAATCCAGGTCGCCGCCGGCAAAGCGGTTGATTCCCTGAATCATCTCCCTGATGGGTCTGTTTATCCACCGCGACACATAAAAGGTTACTATGGATGCAATGACAATTATCACCAGTGCGGTCAATGCAATTTTCATATAGATGATCTTTAATGAAAAACTGACCGCGGTAACCGGCATCGAAGTTCTCACTATGCCGATAATCGAACCGTTCTGCTCAACGGGAACCGCCACATACATCAAATCCTTTTTAAGCGTGTAACTGTAACGGGTCGCCATCCCGACAGTACCGGATAGGGCTGTTTTTACCTCCGGTCTGTCCCCGTGGTTATCCATTTTCCGATAATCTTCCTCGGAATCCCCGACAACCACACCCCCGGCTGTTATCACTGTTACACGTGTCCCGATTTCCGATCCCACAGTACGGCAGACAGCATCGATCTTCCCCGCGTTCGGGAAAGATATATCCCCGTCGATCATTGTTCTGACGAGCACGGCTCTGATTTTGAGAATTTCCCGGGTATGCTCACTGTAGAAATCCCTGAGCGAACGGAAGGTAAACAGCGCCACCATAAAGAGCGAAAGAAATGTGATGATCAGATATGACTGAAAAAGTTTCCAGAGGAGTTTTTTGGAAGGGGTCATGGCTTATCCTTCAGCCGGTATCCCACTCCGCGGACCGTTTCGACGTATTTCCCGGAATCGCCGAGTTTTTTTCTCAATCCGACTATCTGGACATCGATAGAACGGTCGGTCACAGGGTAATCGTTCCCTTTTATCGCATTGATGATCTGGCTTCGGGTAAAAACCCAGCCGGGCTTGCGCATGACCATCAGCAGGATTTCAAACTCTGTTGCGGTGAGATCGACCGGGTTCCCATCGACAAGGGTTTCGCGTTTTTTCGTATTGAGAATGATCCCATGGTTCGCATACACGCCATTCGTATCCACATTACGGTTCCTCCGAAGAACCGATTTGATCCGCGCCACCAGAACTCTCGGGCTGAAGGGTTTCGTGATATAGTCATCAGCGCCCAGTTCGAGACCGGTCACGATATCCGCTTCCTCGCCTTTTGCGGTAAGCATGATGACCGGAATGTGTGATGTCCTGGAATCGTTTTTCAGTATTCGGCATATATCGAGCCCGTCGATACCGGGAAGCATGAGATCGAGCAGAACCAAGTCAGGCGCCGCCGACCGTATCCCATCGAGACCATCTTCCCCGGTTCCGAAACAATCGACCGTGTAACCATAATTCTCAAGGTTGTAGCGGACCAGTTTCAGCAGGTCTTCTTCGTCATCGATCACGAGTATTTTTTCTTTCGCCATCCGTTTCGCCTCTGCATCGGTTTTTGGTGATACATCAGGTATGGATGAAAAAATAAACGCCGAATGTTAGCCATTTGTTAGAAAAAGATAAGTAATTCGTGTGAATTACAATATATGTATCATGGCGTTAAATGTCATGCACTGAATCGGAATAATATATAAACGCATAACCCGATCTATTTACAAAAATTTAATGAAACACGGATTTGTTCTACAGTTGGCAACCACGGGGGGTTGCCCCTACAATAAAAAAACACGAACAATTATTTCGTCAGGTATAATAATCCGTTATGATTTTTTGTGCCTTCCTGCTGCGATGCAGCGCAGCGCGGCGAGTATGGTAAACTATTTTCATGAATAACCTCCATGACCAGGGCAGGTCACAACGAAGGATGAAAAATGTATGCAGGCTGCATATGGATTCCCGATTAACGATTCGGGAATAACGGCGTTACAGGGACTTATGACACCAGGACGGGGCTTCAGCGCCGGGAACCGTAGATGCATTTTCAGATAAATCCGGGCAAAAAAAGGCATCCCGTTTTCAGGGATGCCTTTTGGTTATCCTGTTGTGAAACGGAGATTGCCGGTTATCTCATTTCATCAACGTTATTTTTATTGACGCCGCCGTGCCGTTCATACGGAGCCGCGAAACATACACACCCGCCGACACAGGCTGGCCGAAATCGTCACGGCTGTCCCATACGGAGCTGTGCCTGCCCTCCGTCATGTAATCCGAAACGAGTTCCCTGACTTTCTGGCCCGTGATGCTGTAAATGACGAGATCCGCGAATCCGGCCTCCGGCAGGGTGAATTCGATGGTCGTCGAGGGATTGAACGGGTTGGGATAGTTGCCGAGCAGGGCGAAACCGGAAGGCTGCGAGGCATCGACGGCTGTCTGAAGGGACATGTTCACCGATGAGCAATCGAAATCTTTGACGTATATCTCTATCGACTGGTGGCGCTGGTCGCTGTTTTCATACACATAGCAGAACCGGGTACCGTCCGGTGAAAATATCGCCCACCGTGACGAGATTGCCGGGGCTCTCGGGAAGAATTCTATCGTCTCGCCGGTATAGAAATTATAAGCGCACAGTTTGGGAATGGCGCCCATGCTGTAGCTGTGCGAGCCCGTGGAATCGCTTATAGTGTTGCTCCGAGGCCCGCCGTTGCCGCTGAAGAGAATCCATTTGCCGTCCGGTGAACATTCGAGACTGCTGTGGACAGTCGTCAACTCATCGCCGGTATCGAACGTTATCTGTTCGGGCGCGCCTCCCGCCACAGGTATTCTGAAAAGCTGCCCGCCATTTGTATAATCCGCATAAATGATATATTCGTCATCCGCCGAGAAGCAGTACTCCCAGTTAACGGGAAGAGTCCATTCACAGCCGGTTTCCGTATCCTGAACAACGAAATTGTCGTTCTTCACTCCGTCGTATGTCTGATTGAAATATGCAAAATATTTTCCATTATGACTGAATTTGCAATTCGCCGCTTCTTCGACAAGTGTGCGAACCTCTTTCGTATGAATGTTGATCGCCTGAATCACCGGGACAGGATTCGATACACCGCATCCGCTGTATGCGCCGTCCGAATTGAAATGCAGTGTCACCTGGGTTCCCCGGGACTCGTCGATGATATGCGTCTCGAAAACGATTTCCTCGCCATCCGGCGTCATACACGCGGGTCGGTTATACGTGCTTCCTATATAGTATCCCTGGTAGACCCAGAAGCAGGTATAGAAACGGACGGGATCGCCGCCGTCGACAGGGACGAGAAAGATGCTCGAATAAGCTCCCGCCCCGTTCGAGCACGCTATCGTCTGCCCGTCGGGCAGCCAGACCGGATTAAGCTGATAGCTGGCCAGCGTTCTGCGAGTTTCCCATTCGAGCCATTCGTCGGACGGTTTTGTTCCGGGTGTGGGCCATGGAACAGGATAATTCTGAAAACTTTCTCTGTCGAGTGCGAGCACCTGCTGTCCGTAAACCTCGTTCTCATCGCCGAACACCGAAGCGGCGCTGACGAGAAAACAGGCTGCTAACAAAAGCACAATACCATTTTTCATGACTTTCTCCTTCCACGGAAACACATTAAAACATTCGATCAAACTCCATGTGAGTCTGGTCGATAACAGCGGCAGAAACTTTACACAGTAAAATTTACCGTGGTAAAACATTTTTGTCAAGTGTTTTTTTGTACAAAAAAACGAGGTTCTGCCTGAGGTTATTCAATATGTGTGCAGATTCTCAATCAAAGCTTTTGACACCTCCCGTTTCATAAGGTATATTCAAACGTGTTCATACATAAAAGTAATCCCGCACCGGAGTCATATATACCATAGAGGGGGTCACCGTGGTCAGACGAGTCACACTGAGCACCCGCCCGGAGTTTACGGACAGCCGCGGCGAAGGTGTCAAAAAGGATGCGCTCGATCTCGGCGTGAAAGGCATAACGGATGTCAGGGTCAGCGATGTCTACCTGTTCGAGGGGGACATCCCCGACGGAGATATTGCACGGATTGCCGGGGAGCTTCTTGCCGATAAAATAACCCAGGATTACGCTGTTGACGACAATCCTGAAGGTAAGGGACAGGTTATCGAAGTCGCCTATAACCACGGCGTCATGGACCCGGTCGAGGGCTCGCTGTACAAAGCGCTCAGGGATATGGGAGTCTCCACGGTGACAGGGGCGAAGACCATGAAGCGGTATGAGATATCTGGGACGGTTTCACAGGCCGATATCCGCCTGCTTACCGACAAGCTCCTTGTGAACAAGATAATCCAGCATGTCGCCGAACCGGGCGAAGAGGCGTTTCTCCATGCGAAACCGGTCGAGGGTGTCGACCGCATCGAAATCGACCTTCTCGGCCTCGATGACGCGGGATTGACAAGCCTGTCGCGGGACCGTTTTCTGTCGCTCAACCTCGACGAGATGCGGACGCTCAGGGATCATTACAAAAAGCTCGGCAGAAATCCCTCCGATGTTGAGCTGGAAACATTCGCCCAGACATGGAGCGAGCACTGCGTTCACAAGACCTTCCGCGGCATCATCAATTACAATGGCGAGATCATCGACAACCTCCTCAAACAGACCATTGTCAGGGCAACACGGGAGATCGACCACGACATGTGCGTGAGCGTGTTCGAGGACAACGCCGGCGTGATACGGTTCGATGACGCGGACAACATCAATTTCAAGGTCGAGACGCACAATTTCCCCTCCTCGCTCGAACCGTACGGCGGGGCCGGCACCGGCATCGGCGGCGTTATCCGCGACGTGCTCGGAACGGGGCTCGGCGCAAAACCGATCATGAACACCGATGTATTCTGTTTCGCACCGCCCGATATGGCGCTAAAGGATGTGCCGCCGGGAGCGCTCCACCCGCGGAGGGTCATGAAAGGCGTTGTCTCGGGTGTCCGCGACTACGGCAACAGGATGGGAATCCCGACACCGAACGGCGCGGTATGTTTCGACCGGCACTATGTGGGCAATCCGATAGTCTACTGCGGCACCATCGGCATCATGCCGAAGGAATGCTCGTTCAAGAAGGTTTCCGACGGCGATGTGATCGTGCTTATCGGCGGCAGAACAGGCCGTGACGGCATCCACGGCGCAACACTCTCCTCCACCGAGGTCACCGAGGAAAGCGAAACGACATCCTCGCATGCTGTCCAGATCGGGAATGCCATCCAGGAAAAAAAGATGACCGATACCCTTCTCATTGCCCGCGACCGTGGCCTCTATTCCGCCCTCACCGACTGCGGCGCGGGCGGGCTGTCGAGCGCAGTCGGCGAAATGGGCAGGGAAACCGGCGCCGTGGTCGACCTTGAAAAGGTTCCCCTCAAGTACGAGGGACTCAAATACTGGGAAATCTGGGTGTCGGAAGCTCAGGAGCGCATGGTGCTCGCAGTACCGCCCGACAGGGTGACGGAGCTGCTCGGTGTCTTCGAGGCCGAGGATGTCGAGGCAGTCGTGATCGGGACGTTTACCGGAAACGGCGTCATGACGCTCCGTTATCACGGTGTCACCGTAGGCGAGTTCGATTGCGATTTCCTGCACGGCGGAGTACCGAGACTCGAACGGACTGCCTCATGGAATCAGCCCTCGTACCCGGAGCCGGATTTCCCCTGTCCTGCGTATCTCGGCGATCCGCTTAAAAAGATTCTCGGCGCATGGAATGTATGCTCCAAAGAGTGGATTATCCGCCAGTACGATCACGAGGTTCAGGCCGGAAGCATCGTGAAGCCTCTGACCGGCGAATCGAACGACGGCCCCTCGGATGCCTGCGTTCTTCGTCCGAAGCTTGGCAGCAACCGCGGTATTGCGGTGGCGAGCGGCATCAATCCCAAATACGGCGTGATCGATCCCTATCACATGGCCATGTCGGTCATCGATGAGGCGCTCAGGCAGATTACCGCTGTCGGCGGCAATATCCTCCAGACCGTGCTGCTTGATAACTTCGCATGGGGAAACACAACCATTCCCGACCGTCTCGGCGATCTCGTGCGGGCATCACAGGGTTGTTATGATGGCGCTGTCGGTTTCGGGACGCCGTTCATTTCCGGCAAGGACAGCCTCCGGAACGAATTCATCTATGGCAACAAGGTGATCAGGATACCCCCGACTCTCCTCATCAGCGCCCTGTGCGTCATGGATAATGTTACAAAGGCCGTCACGATGGATTTCAAGTGTCCCGATAACATGATTCTGATTGTCGGACTGACCAGAACCGAAATGGGAGGTTCGCATTACTGGGATATCCACGGCGCTGTGGGAAATTCCGTCCCGACCGTGGATGTTCAGACAGCCCGCGCGACCATGATCGCGCTCCATACCGCCATGCGGCACGGTCTCATTGAGTCATGTCACGACTGTTCCGAGGGCGGCATCGGTGTCGCGCTTGCCGAGATGGCGTTTGCGGGCGGTATCGGCGCCGCAGCGGACCTTATTCTCGTTCCGACGGAAACTCCGATGCGCGTTGACCACATCCTTTTCAGCGAATCGAATTCACGGTTCATTATCGAAATACGGCCCGATCACATAAACGAGGTTTCTTATATCCTCAGAGATGTACCTTTTGCCATCATCGGAAAGACTACCGGCAACGATCGTCTCATCATCGAGAGCTCGAACGGCACCGTGGTCGACGAGAACATTTTCGACCTGAAAAAAGCATGGCAGGAGCCGCTGAGAGTTGTGTAACAGGGGGAACACGCATGAAGATACCATGGATATATCCCATTTTTCCCGTGATAATGGTCATTGCAGGGTGCAGTGACAATAACAATCCTGTCACCCATGAGAATTATTTTGAAAAACCTGTTTTCGAGGTGAGCGTTCTGAAATGGTACAAGGGAAAAACGGCGGCTGTATCCATCAATTATGATTCGCCATGGGGAAGAAACAAGGATGTCGATTCCATCGACGACGAAGTGTTGAGCAGAGGACTTCGCATGGATCACGAGCTTGTGACCAGCTCGTATGAAAAGTATCCGGAGATCGTGGCGCGGATGCGTGACGAGGCTATCCCGCGTGGTACCCATTTTTACGGCCACGGTCACACCCATGTTCTCCATGACGATTACGATTACGAATTCTGTTATACCTCGTTCAAGACCTGCTACGATCTCATGAAAGAATGGGGATTACATCCGAGGGCATACGCTTATCCCGGAAGCTCGGCGTACAAAGTGACGACGCAGCTCGCCAATAAACAGGCGGGATTCATCTGCGCCCGAGGCGCCGAGCTGGACCGCAACCTCATATACATCTGCCCCGACGATGTCAGGGAACCCACGAACTGGCAGTATCTCCCTTCGCTCGTGGTCGGGCAGAACTACAGCTATTATGTCCAGAACCACGACGAGATGGGGCCGCTTCTGATGACCTGCCTCGATAAAAAGGCATGGCTCATTATCATGTACCATGCGCTCGGGTTTCCGGACAGCTGGGGATACTATCCCCGCGAGGAGTTTATCAAGGATATCGACCTGATCGCCGCGAGCGATTTCTGGAGCGGCAACACGGATATGGTTGCATGCTATATTCAGGAACGGAATGCCTTTTATGTCGATATCGACGATGTCGATGTCAGCAAGTCGATACTGACCTATAAAGTGAAGTTTTGCGACGGTCTCGATAACGGGATATATGACCAGCCGCTGACACTGGAATTGACGTTCGACCATGGGGTGCAGGCGGAAACCGTTCATATCGAACCGGCAATTGAGGGCGTAACAGACTTTACGGTGGCAGACAACAAAATTCGTATCGATGTCCTTCCCAATGAGAAACCGTACTTTATCTCGATTCCCCTGAGGGGAGATGCATGGACCGCAATAAAAAAGTGAGATAGCGCGGGAAGTGACCCGGAAGCGAGTGTATCAGATCAGGTTTTACAATAACACATGGTTTTCGGTGTGCAAATGCCGGAAAAGGAGAACAAACACCATGAAACCGATTGTACAATTGTGCGTAATCTGTGCGGTCATATCTGTCTTCGTGTTCTGTTCCGTCACCAGTTCTGTGAATGCCCAGCCATACCTCAAGGCGAGCCCGGAGGACATGCAGTGGTGGAAGGATGCCCGGTTCGGGTTTTTCATCCACTGGGGACCCGTGAGCCTGAAAGGAACCGAGATCGGCTGGTCGAGGGGAGGCGAACGCCGGGGACGTAACGATAAAACCACCGGTGAAATTCCGGTCGATGTCTACGATAATCTCTACAAGCAGTTCAATCCCGTGGAGTTCAACGCACAGGAATGGGTCGCCATTGCAAAGGCCGCGGGGATGAAGTACCTCGTTTTCACCACGAAACATCACGACGGTTTCTGCGAGTTCGACAGCAAGCTCACCGATTACAAGATAACGAGCCCGGATAGCCCGTTCAGACGGGATGTCGTAGCCGAGCTCGCGAAGGCATGCCACGATGCCGGGCTCAGGCTCGGATTCTACTATTCGCCGCCCGACTGGCATCATCCGGATTATCGTACAGCCCGTCACACCGACTACATCAAATATCTGCACGGTCAGATTCGCGAGCTCTGCACGAACTACGGCCAGGTGGACATCATGTGGTTTGACGGTCTCGGAGGCACTGCCCAGGACTGGGATTCGCAGGCCATGTTCAAGATGATCCGCGAGCTCCAGCCTCATATCATCATCAACAACCGCGCCGGGCTCGAAGCCGATTTCGGCACCCCTGAGCAGCAGATCGGGACGTTCCAGACCGACCGCGCATGGGAATCGTGCATGACCATCGGCGATCAATGGGCATGGAAACCGGATGACCGTGTAAAATCGCTCCGGGACTGCATTCATATCCTCGTCATGTGCGCGGGCGGCGACGGCAACCTGCTGCTCAATGTGGGCCCGATGCCGAACGGGAAAATCGAACAGCGTCAGGTCGACCGTCTCAAAGAAATCGGCGGCTGGATGAAAGTCAACGGCGAGAGCATCTATGGTACCCGGGGCGGTCCGGTGCCGCCGCAGAGCTGGGGTGTGACGACGCACAAGGGGAACACGGTGTACGTGCATGTGCTCGACGAAAACGCCGGTGTCGTTGCCCTGCCTGCAACGGTCGGAACTGTCGCCGGGGCTGCAATGCTCGACGGCAGAAAGGTCGACTTCGAGACGACGGCCATGGGAACGATTCTGAAACTTCCCGTGCAGAACAGGGATCCTATCGATACGGTTGTGGCGCTCAATATAAGGAAATAAAGGATTTTCCCACGGACAGGTGATGATTCGACATTACGGAAACCGATTCTGTGTAACTACAGCCATTTTTCTTTTTGCTTTGAGTCTGGCAGCAGTATCCGCGGGTCAGAACGGCGCTGTTATCCACGGCGTTGTGACCGATTCCGCTACCGGTGAAACACTGCCGGTTGCTCACCTCAGGGTCGAGGGAACACGGAAGGGAACCATTACGAACACCGCCGGGTTCTACACCATCGAGCTCGACTCGCTCCCCACCGTGATTCACATAAGCTATATCGGGTATAAATCGCAGACACTGACGATCACCGACCGGTCGCCCGAAGAGCAGAACATAGCGCTTGTTCCGAGCCCCATCCAGCTTCAGGAAGTCGTGGTGTCTGCCGAGGACCCAGCCATAGGCATCATGCGGGAGGTCATCAGGAGAAAACAGATATGGCGGAAAACGCTCGAATCCTACCGTGCAGAAGCCTACACACGGATTGTCATCGAAAACGACACGACCATCGTTTCGATTCTGGAGAGTATCTCCGAAGTCCTGTGGGATCACAAAAAAGGCGTCAGGGAAACGATCGGGGGTAAGCGCCAGACGAAAAACATAAAAGCACAGAACAACTTTGCATCCGCGCGGGTAATTACCAATTTTTACGATGACGACATCAATATCTCAGGGTATAAGATTATCGGCCCGACAAATCCCGATGCCTTCAAATACTATGATTTCAAGCTTACCGGGAAACGTAAAATCGACGACACCACGGTGTTCGATATTTCAGTCACGCCGAAAACCATCCTGCAGCCAACGTTGGTGGGGAGTCTTTCCGTTCTCGACGGCGAGTTTGCGCTCATCAGGGTACAATTACAGCCCGGGGAAATGATTTTATTCCCCCCGCCGATCGATAATGTACGTCTTACGTTCGAGCAGCAGTTCAGTAATTTCGGCCAGTCATACTGGCTGCCGGTCGATGTGAAGAACGAGGGGGAGATAACGATCAAGCTTCCGGGACTTGCTTTCCCGCCGTTAAAGTACCGGCAGCTGACACGATTTGCCGATTACGATGTCAACGTGGCGCTGCCGGATTCGCTCTTCAAAAAGGTAAAGACCGAAATTCAGGTATCCGCTACAGCGAGCAGCGACAGCATCACCATCTCCGCGAAAAAAACCGATTCGAGCATCACCGACGAATCGGCCCGGGCGCGGTCAGACAGTCTTTTCGCGGCGAAAAAAGAGGATATCATCCCCCTCACCGAGGGCGAAAATAAAGCGTATGACGTCATCGACAGCACCATGACCTTCGACAAGGCATTTAAACCGACCGGCTGGCTCGCCCGCATGGTGATCGACGACGATAAAAAAGAAAACAAGCCCAAAAAGCCCGAAGGCCCGGTCAGACGGTTTATTTCCCCGTTCCGTCCGCAGGTGTGGCATAACAGGGTGGATGCGTATCATCTCGGCCTGAAATATGGGAATAAAATCGTGAAAGACCTGAAGTACGAGCTTTCAGGAGCATACAAGACAGGGCCCGACCGGTGGTCGTACGGAGGCTCGTTGAAATATAACTGGGGTGACAAGGGTAACTGGTCTGCCGGTCTCGGGTATGCGGACTGCACTGCACCGCGGTATCAATCCTCCAACTATCCCATGTACCTGAGCAGTTATCAGACGTTATTCGGGCACACCGATTATTTCGACTATTTCCGGAACAAATCGTTGAGCGCTTCGCTCGAACGACGTTTCGTAAAGCCTCAGTTAAAAGTGGGTGCGGGAATCGCCATCGAGGACCATTCGTCGCTAATAAAAGAAACCGAGCGCACAATCTGGGGGAGCACAAAACACCAGAGACCGAATGCCGCGATCAGTGAGGGTGCCCTGCGGTCGGTGAATCTTTCGGTCGAGTACGGCGGAGAGAGAATTCCCTTCGGCATAATGGGACAGAAAAGAGTGGAACTCGATATCGAGCACAGTTTCCCGGATTTCCTTTCGAGTGACTTCTCCTTTACCAGCTACCGGATTACGGTCGACTGGAGGATCAATACCTTCCTGCGGCGGCGCATGCTGCCCAATACGCTCGATATACGGCTCATCGGGGGAACCTCGACCGGCAATCTTCCCGTCCAGCGTTTCGGAATCATCGACGGCTCAATGGGCAGCTTAAGCCCTTTCGGCGTGTTCAGGGCGCTCAGGAACCATCCGCTCGAAGGAGAGCAATACTGTGCGTTTTTCATGGAGCACAATTTCAGAACAGTGCCTTTCGAGCTCGTCGGGTTGAAACGGCTGGCAAAAAAGGGCACGGGCATTATTCTCCATGGCGCTGCGGGAAGAACATGGATACCCGAAAAGCGGCTGTCCGGGCTCGGATATGAGCCCTTCTATCTCGATCGGTTCCATAGCGAGATCGGCCTGTCGGTCAATGCACTGTTCGGCTATTTCCGTCTCGATGTGACGAAGCGGCTCGACCGTCATGGCGTATTCTGGGGAATCGGTGTCGTCCGTATGTTGTAATAAATCAAATATAAGAAATTTATTTAACCACGGATTAACAAGGGTTGGGCGGATTGATGCGGATTGGGGGTTCGTACCTGACCGATGTAACATCGCAGGGGTAATTCATGAATTACCCCCTGCTCCGTGTCTCCATGGTGAAATATTTTATATGATTATTCAATGAACTCATAAACACTGATATATTGTACGAGTATTGTCATTCCCAAGAACGAAGTGAATTGGGAATCCAGTATTAACATCGCTCAGTTATGAGCATGAGATGATGGATTCCCGTTTTCACGGGAATGACACGTTACCGTGTAAAAAATATCTCATTCGTAAGGTTTATGTACTAATTGAATAACTAGAATTTTTTAAAGAATATTTTCAGATAAATTTGATTTAATAGAAGGAGGAACGAATGGCGAAACCGAAAGCGCTTATACTGAGAGCCGCCGGAACGAACTGCGACGTTGAGAGCGCCTATGCCGCCGAGTGCGCGGGGTTCGAGGCCGAGCGGGTACATATAAACCGTCTGGCGTCCGGAGAGGTCAGGCTCGATGACTTTTCGTTTCTGTTCATTCCGGGAGGATTTTCGTACGGTGACGATGTTGCGGCGGGGAAAATCATGGCGCTCGAACTCAACAAAAGGCTCGGCGATGCGCTCTTCCGTTTCGAGGAACAGGGAAAAGCGGTGATCGGTGTCTGCAACGGTTTTCAGGTGCTCATCAAAACCGGCTTCCTGCCTTTCCAGACCCGGACAACAGGCGAAATACGCGCCACGCTCACGAACAACGACTCGGGAAAATACGAGGACCGCTGGGTGCATCTTGCCGCTGAACCAAAGAATATCTGCATTTTCACCCGCGCCATGAAACCGGTATTCGAGCTCCCTGTCGCGCACGGCGAGGGCAAGTTTGTCGTCCGGAGCACAGATGACATGAAAGAGCTCGAAACGAACGGCCAGATTGTGCTCCGCTACATATCGAAAACCGGCGGAGTTCCCTCCTATCCCGAGGACCCCAACGGTTCGATGGGCCATGTCGCGGGCGTATGCAACAGGCGCGGGACGATTTTCGGTCTCATGCCCCATCCCGAGCGGTTCCTTCACCGGACCAACCATCCCCGCTGGACACGGTGCGATTTGCCGGAGGAAGGGGACGGCGCCGCATTTTTCAGGAACGCGTTCGAGTACTGTTCAGCATTGTAAACAACCAGCTGCCTCGTACAGATATACAGGAATCCGCATAAACCGGATGCCGGAACGGGCACATACCCCATGAATGAAGAAAAGCTCAGGGAAATAATCCTCGAAACGATTAAATCCTATAACAAGAAAAAAATCCGCCGCCGCGAGCTCTATGGCAAGATCGGTGTCAAGGGCCTCGGTTATGATGAGTTCAAGCGTGTGCTCACCGACATCGAGAAAACGGGCGATCTTGTCAGGAATAAAGGGCGCCGATTCTCGCTTCCCGAGGACAGCGGTATATATACCGGGATTTTTTCGGCGTCGAAGAACGGAGGAGGATTTGTCCATACCGACAGCGGCGAAGTCCTCTATGTCAGGGATATCAATACCGGCAGTGCTCTGTCCGGCGACCGTGTCCGGGCGAAAATCATCAAAAAAAGGCATCCCGGCCTGACCCGCACGGGCGAAGTTGTCGATATTATCGAACGGAGAAAAAAACCGGTCGTCGGAGTCTTCCGAAAACGGAAGAAAACCGCCTATGTTATCCCCTCCGAGGACGGCTTCCCGGAACCGATGATCGTGCAGGAAGGCGGAGAGTCGGAAGCCGCTGAAGGCGATGTCGTGGTCGTGCGGCTGCTGAGCGAATCGACGGGCTTCTCACGGCCGCTCTGTGTTGTCGAGGAAGTGCTTGGCCAGCCGGACTCCCCCGGCGTGGATGTTCTTGCGCTTGCCCGGCGGTACGAACTTCCGGTGAAGTTTTCCGACGAGGTTGTCGCCGAATCGAAGCAGGTTCGGGAAGACCTCGGCCCGGCGATGTTCGAACGGCGGCGAGACCTTCGCGGGCTTGTAACCTTCACCATCGACCCTGTCGACGCGAAGGATTTCGACGACGCCCTTTCGATCAGCCGGACCGGAGACGGCGGTTATGAGCTCGGTGTGCATATCGCCGATGTTTCGCATTATGTCCCCGATGGCTCGGCGATGGACCGCGAGGCGCTTTCGAGAGGCATGAGCTGCTACCTCGTCGACCGCGTGATACCCATGCTTCCTGAACGGCTCTCGAACGATCTGTGCAGTCTCAAGCCGGACATCGACCGTCTCACCAAGAGTGTCATCGCCATGCTCGACCGTGAGGGGAACGTTCTCTCCCACGAAATCGCCGACACCGTTATCCACTCCCGCAGACGGCTTACCTATGAGGAGGTTCAGGACTTTCTCGACGGTCGGCCGGTCTCCGGCGACGGTATACCCGCAGAAGTGGGAGAAGCGCTTGCCATGCTGTCGGAACTTACCGATGCGCTTGCACTGCGCCGTGCGGAGCGCGGGGCGCTCGACCTCGAACTGCCTGAAGCATACGTCGTGCTCGACGATAACGGAAAGCCCGTGGACATTGTGAAACGGCGGCGGCTCAAATCCCACCGTGTTGTCGAGGAGGCGATGATTCTCGCCAACATCCTGACAGCGGAGCGTCTCGGCGGAATGGATGCCCTCTTTCTCTACCGCGTTCATGACGAGCCCGATGAAATGAAGCTTGCGGCGTTCGGCGAGGTTGCAGACATGCTCGGGTATGAATTTCATCTCTCCCGCATCCGTGATGACCGGTATATCGAGGACTTTCTCGAATCCCTCCGCGGAAAAAAACACGAGCGCCTGCTCAACATGCTCCTCCTGCGTTCCATGAAAAAGGCTGTTTACAGTCCCCGCAATATCGGCCACTACGGCCTGAGGCTGCCTGTCTATACCCATTTCACCTCGCCGATACGGAGGTATCCCGATCTCATCGTTCACCGTCAGCTCGAAGCGTTTGTGATCGGCGGCGGCAGTCCTGTCAGGCATGACAAGGCCTCCTTCGAGGATATGGGCGCAATGATAACCGAACGCGAGATAACCACCGATGCCGCCGAGCGCGAATCGATCAAAATGAAAACCGCTGAATTCATGAGGAATCATCTCGGCGAGGAATTCGAGGGCACGGTATCGGGGATGATGCCGTTCGGTTTCTTCGTCGAGCTCGACCGGTATTTTGTCGAGGGGCTTGTCCACGTTTCAACTCTCGATGACGACTACTATATGCTCGACAAGACGGGGATCGCTCTGGCCGGAAGGAATACGGGAAGACGGTTCGTGCTGGGAGACCGTCTCCGCGTGGCGGTCGCCCGGGCCGACAAGGAACGCGGTGAAGTCGATTTTGTCATTGTCGGGAGCCTCGATAACGGACCGCGGAAGAAAAGGAAAAAAACGCTGAATGGCAGGAGCCACAGCCGTCCGGGCAGGACATGAAGAGCAGGGTGTAAAATCACGGTTTTGAGAGAATGGCGCTGTCAGGCAACATCATAGCGGGACAGACATCCGGTATTTTACACAGCAATTACCATTGGAATATATTATATTAAGATGGCGGTTAAAAAAATATCTTTTCACCCGCCCGATGATGAAATATGTAGTTTGGTTACTGTCAGGGGCATGTAAATCAGCACTTTGTGCTGACCCTTGACAGCTCATATCCTCCGGACGGTGTTTTTCAGAGGCTTTAAACGTTTGACAGGTCTTTTTCATTGAAGCCGGCTTCGGTATGATGCAAAATTGCGTTCAATGATGTAAAAAAGCACGCAATAGACCCTGAAATAAATTCAGGATATAGCATAAGCGCCGTCATGCTGAACTGGTTTCAGCATCTTTTGGAATTACTGCAGTGAGCTATGACAGCTGTTCGAATACAATTCGGTATGAATCGATGATTATGATAATCCCCTTCTCTCATCCATAAGAGAAAGATCGGGGTTGAGGACAATTACATGAGCTATGACCGGAAAACAGAAAACGGGAACGCCGGTTCCATGCACGAATATGTCGGCGCGATTCACATCCATTCGAATTACTCGGATGGGCTCAGGCCGATACCCGAGATTGTGGACATCGCTGCGCAGTCCAGGCTCGATTTTATCATGTTTGCGGATCATATGACTCTCGACCCGATCAAGGCAGGACTGGAACGGTGGTTCGGCCCGGTGCTCTGCATCATCGGATACGAAATAAACGATGCCGACAACCATAATCATTATCTCGCGTTCGGACTCGATGAAATACTTCCCCCCTATTTGTCTGCCCATGAATATGTAAGAGAGGTTAAAAACCATGGCGGTGTGGGTTTTATTGCCCATCCGGACGAGAAGCGCACCGCAATGGAAGAATATCCTCCCTATCCCTGGACCGCATGGGATTCCGAGGGGTATGACGGTATCGAGATATGGAACCATGCATCCGAATGGCTCGAAAAACTGACTCATACCAATAAGTACTTCAGAGTTTTTCATCCCCTCAAATATCTCAACGGACCCGAGCCGGAAACCCTCAAGCGGTGGGATGATCTCAACAAAAACGGGGTGATGCCCGGTATCGGCGGAATCGACGCCCATGCATACCCATACCGGGTAGGACCGATCGTCATCTATATTTTCAGATACAAAGTGCTTTTCAAGGGTATCAGGACTCATATTCTTCTCGAAGAACGTATTTCCGATGAAGTTACCGAAGCTAAGGAAGCCGTGCTCGGAGCTCTTAAATCCGCACGGTGCTTTATCTCCAATTACCGGTGGGGAGATGCCCGCGGCTTCAGATTCACGGCGTCGGAAGGCGGCAGGATATTTCATATGGGCGACACGCTTGAAACCCCGAGCGCGGAATTTATGGTAACATCTCCGCAAGCCGGGGATATTTTCCTCCTGAGAGACGGCAGCGTTGTCTCAGAATCCCGCGGGAAGACGCTCTCGTACACCACCTCCGAACCGGGCGCATACCGCGTCAAGATCAAACGAATGAACAGACCATGGATATATTCCAACCATATCCGCCTGCGAGGTACAGAGAACCATGAATAACGATGGATCATTTTCAGATAACTGCGCGAAATGCATGAATCGCGGCAACGGGCTTTTCGATGACGAACCCGGTGAGGAATGCGGAATTTTCGGTATATACGGCCATCCAAAC
Organism: bacterium; assembly: GCA_021372535.1. NCBI lineage: Bacteria > bacterium. The sequence continues at coordinate 65,920 of JAJFUH010000234.1, read as the reverse complement.
GCCGCTGAAATGGCATATCTTGGCCTCTATGCCCTCCAGCACAGGGGACAGGAATCCTCGGGGATAGTAACCTCGGATGGAAAAGATATGTTCTATCACCGGGGCATGGGGCTCGTCAGCGAGGTTTTTGGCGACCAGGGCATATTCAGGTACCTGAAGGGTACCATGGCCATCGGGCACAACCGTTACTCCACGACCGGCTCGAACCGTATACGGAATGTCCAGCCGCTCATGGCCGCCGACCGTGACGGCCAGGTGGCGATAGGCCATAACGGCAACCTGACCAATACCCGCTCGCTCTATGAAAAGCTTATGAAAAAAGGCGCCCTGTTCCAGACTACGCTCGATTCCGAACTCATCATTCATCTTGCCGCCATGTCGAGGAAAGCAACATTCCGTGACCGCCTCATCGCAGCGCTCAGGGAAATCGAGGGCGCATACTGCCTCGTTATCATCACCCACGACAGCGTTATCGCGGCGCGCGATCCCCACGGCTTCAGACCGCTGTGCATCGGAAAGACCGATTCGGCCTGGGTGGTTGCATCCGAGACCTGCGCGCTCGATATCATCGGCGCACGGTATGTCCGCGATGTCGAGCCCGGCGAAATCGTCACCTTCGACAATGAGGGACTGCATTCCATCAAACCCTTCAAACCGCAGAAAAAATACTTCTGTATTTTCGAGTATATCTATTTCTCACGGCCCGACAGCTATATATTCGGGGACTGCGTGGACAAAGCCCGCCGCAAGATCGGAAAGACTCTCGCACAGGAGAGCCCGGTCGAAGCCGATATCGTCATCTCGGTGCCGGACTCCTCGAATACCGCTGCTCTCGGGTATGCCCATACGACGGGGATCAGGTTCGAGATCGGTCTTATCCGCAACCACTATATCGGGCGAACGTTTATCCATCCGAGCCAGGTTACCCGTGACGCCAAGGTGCGCATCAAGTTCAATCCCGTAAGAGGTGTGCTCGATGGTAAACGTGTGGTGGTGGTCGAGGATTCGATCGTCCGCGGAACGACATTCCGCAAGATAGCCCGTCTTCTCAGGGATGCCGGCGCCAGGGAAATCCACTTGAGGGTGAGCTCTCCGCCGATCATCTCACCGTGCTTCTACGGCATGGATTTCCCGACCCGCGAGGAACTCATGGCGTCGAACAAGAGTGTGGAGGAGATCAGGCGGTTCATAGGTGTGGATACCCTCTGTTATCTTTCCCTCGAAGGTCTCAAGCGCAGTGTGCCGAACGGGAACAATTCGTACTGTGTTGCATGTTTTTCCGGCAAATACCCGACAAAAATACCGGAAGACCTCAAGAAAAGCTGTCTCGAAATGGCAACATCGAACTCCCATATAATCGATGCCGACTCGCTGAGATACAACTATGATTGAGCTCGATTTGAAGCGCTGCGAGCTGTGCGGCACCTGTCTGGGCGTATGCGGTCATGATGCGCTTTCTATCGAAGGCGAGGGTTTACGCATAGATCGTGACCGGTGCATCCTGTGCCTCAATTGTGTCAAGGTCTGTCCGGTAGGTGCGCTGGTCGGAGAATAACGGCGGAAACTCATGACTCGAACGATAATAGGCGGGGTATGAACACATATGATATAGTCGTTATCGGCGGCGGACCGGCAGGTTCGATGGCTGCCCTGACCGCTGCCGGTCTGGGGCTCGATGTTCTCCTCGTCGAGCGCGACCGAACTATCGGATATCCCGTGCGCTGTGCCGAAGGAGTCGATGAAAAGGGTCTCAGCGAGTTCTTTACACCCGATCCCTCATGGATCGCGGCGAACATTACCGGTTACAACCTTATCGCCCCGGATGGAACCGTTGTCACCATGGACACCGGTAATGTTCGGGGTTTTATACTCGAGCGCGTGAAATTCGACCGCATGGTCGCCGAGCGCGCCGCCGAAGCCGGAGCATCGGTGAAAACCGGCGTCGAAGCCTTTGCCATGTCGGACTATGACCATGGCTTCCGGACAGTGAGCATGAGAACGTGCAGCACCTCGGAAGAGTGGACGGTGAAGGCGAGAATCGTTATCGCCGCCGATGGCACCGAATCACGCGCCGCACGGTGGGCAGGCCTGAAGACGAACGCCGCACCTCATGACATGGAAACCTGTGCGCAGGTTACCCTTGCAGGCGTCGACATCGATCCCCACAGCTTTTCGCTGTATTTCACCCAGAAATATGCTCCGAGCGGGTATGCATGGATGTTCCCGAAAGGGAGCCGCACCGCGAATGTGGGGCTCGGCATATCGGGTGACTGCGCCGGCTCGAAAAAACCGGTCGAATTCCTCGATGATTTTCTTGCCGCTTTTTTCCCGGACGCTTCGGTGGTTTCACGGACTGTCGGCGGCATATCCTGCACGGGCGGACTCAAAAAGATCGTCACAGATGGCGTCATGGTATGCGGAGATGCGGCTCACATGGCAAATCCCATAACCGGCGGCGGGATTATAAACGCCCTCATTGCGGGTAAATATGCTGGCGAGACCGCCGCGGATGTTCTGCTGAAACGGAACGTTCAGCCGGAAGAACATGCCCTTGCCGTCTACCAGAAGCGGTGCGAAAACCGTTTCGGCTCGATGAACCGGCGGTTCTACCGTATCAAGGAAGCAATTCTCACTATACCCGACAACAGGTTCAATGAAATAGCCCACGAGATCATCAAACTCCCCGTTTCTAAACGGACGCCCGTCCGGGTGCTCACTTCGGCGCTCACCAGTAATCCCGCCATGCTGCTCGTTCTTGCGAAAGTGGTGTTTTAAGATTCCACCTTTTTCAGGAATGAACCCCCATAACTATAGAAGATCATGAGAGTTATCCGGGTTAACCGATTTATGGCTTTCTGTCATTTTCTGAAACAGACGAAAGGGGAACGGATATGAAAAGAAGGGATTTCATACGGGCTGCAGCGGGAACGGCATTCGTCGCGCCGGTTATGGTAAAATCATCTCCGGTGCTTACTGCTGAAAAGGTCGGCGATTTTATAGCGACCCCCGAAAAACGGGCGGAATACCTGGCGCATATGCTCAAAGCGCTCGTTACTGACCTCGGCCCGCGCACGGTCGGTTCGCCGGAATATGACAAGGCGGCCGCGATTGTCAAAAGAGAAATGGAGCGCTCGCTGCCGGCTGTGGAGCTCGATACGGTGACCTTCGACCGGTGGGTTCTGATCGGAACACCGGAATTCACAGTCGGCGACAAACAGATCGAGATATGCCCCAGCCACGGAACGAGCGGTACGCCGCCCGGGGGTATCGCCGGAGTCCTGAAGAAGTCCGAAAAGAGCCAGATCGCTTATGAAATTGTCGATACGGCATCCGGGAAAACAACCGGGTATGTAACGATCTCCCCGAAAATAAAGGCTGCTCCCCGGCCATACTGGTTTTATGACGACAAGCCGGGCGGCATGCCGAATGTGAACATCGGCAAGCCGGATATCCCGATGCTCGATGAAGCTGTCGGGAACAAAACCCGTGTGAAACTGAGCTACCGGACACGGTTCATACCCAATGCGAAAACATCGAGCATCATCGGAAAACTTCCCGGCGAGAGCACGGACGAAATCGTGTATTACGCCCACCTCGATACGGTTTATAACAGCCCCGGAGCGAACGACAACGCCGCATCGCTGATCATGGTGCTCCTGATCGCTCATGCTTTTGCAGGCACAAAACCGAAAAAGACCCTCACCTTTATCGCCACGACCGGCGAGGAGTACGGCTATCTCGGAACGAAACACCTCGCGGAAAAATGGAAACGGGACGGCTCTCTCGGCCGGATAAAGTATATACTGGATTTCGACAGCGTCACATGGGGACCCGATATGACCCTCATTACGAACGACGAGGCGCTCGTATCACTCGTCCGTTCCGTCGACGGCGACCTCGACATTCCGGGAACACCGGAATGGAGAAAGGGCGACGGTCTCGGAAGAGAAACGATGCCGTTCAGGGATGCCGGGATTCAGGCGCGGGGAATTGTCGTGGATTCGGTACCTGTCGGTGAAGTGAATAATCTCTGCTGGCACCGTCCCGACGATGTGGCGAAATATATTTCACCGGAGTACGTGGAAATTGCGTTTCAACTGTTCGGGGGGTTGATGAAAAGACTACAGGATTTGTAAGAAGTAACGAGCCCTGCCTGTTCATTAAATTTTATAGAACGCTGATTTTCGCGGATTTGAGTTTCGTATTGTACCGATGTAACATTGTAGGGGTAATTCATGAATTACTCCTGCGCGTGTCTCCATGGATAAATATTTTTATGAATTATCCTAGTAAGCGAAAGAGCGGGTTAAGATTATAGAAAATATCGTTTTACAAAGATATGCTATGCGGAATAAATATGTTCATTGATTCGATGCCGGATTCTTTTGGACTCACCCGGTTCATTGACAGCCCTCTTGAAGTCCCCCAGGGGAATTTTGAGTCTGCTTTTACCGGAAGAAACTATGCCACCGAACTTTTTATCGGGAGTACTATAAGTATATGGAAAATTTTGACTGCTCACGATTGTGAAAGGGGAAATTCCGGTTTCAATGCGAAAACTGATTCTTTTATATGCCTTCATGCTTGCGGGAGTCATGGGATGTTCCCGTGCATGGGTAGCACCGGAAATCACGGGCGTTCCACCGAAGAATATCCCCGACCCGGACCGGTGCGGACTCTGCCATCAGGCCGAATATAATTCCTGGCGGAAAACCGTGCACGCGACCACTCCCCGGATTGCCGCGATTCCGGAGTTGCCGGGGGGATGCGCTGCCTGTCATGCGAATGTTTCCAGCCATATCGGGAATCCCGACACGGTCAAACCTCCTCATATCCCGTCACTGAGCGGAACCGACAAGAATCTCATCTGCGGGAAATGTCATTTCAATCGTGAAATTGTCGGGAGAAAGGCCATCAATCCCCGCGACCGGCATGGGCTGTTCCTGAGTGTCGGATTTGAATCGAAAGCCGTTCAGCTCGACTGCCTCCAGTGCCACCGCGGCCATGGCGGGAAATCCGACATGCTCCGATCCATGAGGGCGAACGCCTGTTTCAAATGCCATAAGGAAGCCATCATCACCATGGGAGTGTTCCAGCCGGTGAATTATCTGGCTGCAGGGAAAGCCTGTTTCGGATGCCATACAGCCCATGGGGGAAGCGCTCCGGGAAAACTTGCGCGAATGACTGTCGGAATCGGGGTCACCTGCGTAATCTGCCATCCGACTCTTGATCTGAGTAAAACGGGCTTCTGAACATTTCCTGATGACCTATGGTAGTATCCAAAACAATTATAATTCTCTGCGTTCTCGCGTGCTTAACAGTCTGCATCTCAAAGGCACCGTTTGCCGAAGCGGAGAAACACTCATCAGCAATCGGTGTCCCTCAGCCAGGGCACGTCCAGATTATGACGACTGCTGACGGATCGACCCATATAGGGAAAATTACGGTCATCAGCGTCTCTTCGGTGGAGTTCGAAACCGCCTACGGCACTCTGACCATTCCGCTGGAATCCATACAGCGCATTCAGGAAGTCCCCGGAGATTCCGTTCGCAGCGGGAAGTACTGGTTCCCCAATCCGAACAGGACGAGGCTCTATTTTGCTCCCACAGGCCATATGATAAAAAAGGGCGACGGGTATTTTGGCGTGTACGAGGTCTTTCTTCCGGCATTCAATTACGGCGTGAGCGACCGTGTATCGCTCGGCGGGGGAATGTCTGTCATGCCCTCCGGGAGCCTGAAAAAACAGGTCTTCTATTTTACCCCGAAGGTCAGATTGCACCAGTCTGAATTGTTTAATATTGCCGCCGGGGCGCTCGTGATGAAATTTCCCGATATGGATAACGAAAATGTGCCGCTCATCAGCGTTCTTTATGGCGTTGGCACGTATGGAACTCCGAACCACAGTATAACACTCGGCTTCGGTTATGGGCTCGAGGGCGGGAAATTCACGGATAAACCCCTCGTGGTGCTCGGCGGGGAGCAACGGCTTTCGCGACGGACATCCTTCGTCACCGAAAACTGGATATGTCCGGGTATCGATAACGTCCTCATCTCATACGGTATCCGGTTTTTCGGCGAGGAAATCAGCGTAGACCTTGCCTTTCTCAATACCACCGGCAAAGACATGCTCTTCCCCGGTATTCCCTATGTGGATTTCGTGTATAATTTTTGATATCTGTTTGCTGCGCCTGTCGAATAATCCCTCCGCATTTATGTTCCCATTCCCGCTGAGCTTGTAACAATAAAAAAGGGGCGGAAATGGTTCCCGCCCCTCGTATGATATGTTCTATTCCGTTACTTTTTGACAATTTCGATGAGCTCGATTTCGAAAATGAGCAGGGAATTGGGAGGTATGACCTGGTTGCCCCGTGCTCCGTAACCGAGCTGCGGCGGAAGGTAGATTTTATACTTAGCGCCGGTTTTCATGAGTTTCAGGGCTTCGGTCCAGCCGGGAATCACGCTGTTGAGCGGGAATTCGGCAGGCTCGTTGCGTTTGTATGAGCTGTCGAACTCGGTCCCGTCCTCGAGATAACCGGTATAATGCACTTTGACCGTGTCGGTATCCTTCGGTTTCGGTCCGGTACCCTCGGTAATGACCTCGTACTGGAGACTGTCGGGCAGGGTGGTAATGCCGGGCTTGGCCGCGTTCTGAGCGAGGAAGGCGCTTGCCTTGGCCTGATTCGCCGCAAGTTCGTCATTCCGTGAGGCTTCCATTTTTGCCCGCATGTCGGTCTGGAATTTATCCAGCACAGCCTGCATTTCTTCTTCGGTAAGCGCCATCTTCTGATCGGTCATGACATCGCTTATGGCGCGGGCGAGAATATCCGTGTTGATTTCGATTTTGTTCTGTTTGAAGTTGGTACCGATCTGGGTCCCGATACTGTAGCTGATCTTGTCGATATCAGTGGTCAGGGTGATCGGGCCTCCGGCCTTTTTATCGCTTTTCACGCATGCCGCCATCAGGAGGGATACGATTACAAGCATAAAGAGGGTGGTTTTCAACGGCTGCGCTGTGTGCATGATAGCTCCTTTAAGTGAGTTGACCGGGCCACTTTTTCATAAATTGTAGGATTTATGAAGGTTATGTGGTATGAAAAAGCAGTTGTTGTCGGCAATCGTGAAAAAAATTCCATTGAAGATCATAATATACACTATAAGCAAGGATTATGCGTACATATTTTTTCATACCACGAAATCCTGCAGCATGAAAAACACAGAAATGAAGATAATTCATGTTGAAATCCGAAAAGAAAACATTATTATTGTGTATCTGTATCGTTACGGCATTCCCGGAGAAATCCGCCGCCTGTATGCATGACAATCATACCGCAATTTCACCTTATTTCAGGAGCATGAGGCATGGACAGCGGGAACAGACTCCTCTCACAGCAGAACCGTCTCGTATCGCTCGATGCGTTTCGCGGATTCACCATGATTCTCCTCGTTTCGGAAGGTTTCGGCATACCATTCCTGACCGACAGTCCCTCGTTTGGATTTATTGCCCGTCAGTTTACTCATCATCCCTGGCATGGCATGTATTTCTGGGACCTTATCCAGCCCTTTTTCATGTTCATCGTCGGTGTGGCCATGCCGTTCTCGTTCGCGAAACGCCGGGAGCACGGCGAGACATGGAACCGGTCGCTGCTCCATGTCTTACGGCGGTCGCTGACCCTCCTGTTACTCGGTGTGATGCTCCACTGCTATTACAGCGGGAAACTCGTGTGGGAACTGTGGAATGTCCTGACCCAGCTTTCGGTCACCTATCTGGTGGCGTTCCTGTTCATGCGTAAACCCATCAGAACGCAGATTATCATCTCGTTCGCCATCCTCGTGTTCAACTATCTTGCCTACCGTTTTATCCCCGTTCCCGGTGTAACCGATCCCTGGCTGAAGGATCACAACCTCGGCTCGTTCATGGACATGGTACTCATGGGCAAAATCAATCGCGGCGGCGGCTGGGTCACCATCAATTTCATCGGCTCGACCGCTCACACCATGTGGGGCGTCGTTGCCGGCACAGTGCTCAAAAGCAGCCGCCCGGAGATGCGGAAGGTCAAGGCGCTGGCTGTCGCCGGAGTGATCGGGGTTCTGCTCGGTCTTGCGGTCGATCCCCTGACCCCCATTGTCAAACGTATCTGCACGAGCTCGTTCATCATCGAGAGCGGCGGCTGGTCGCTCCTTGCGCTCGCCCTGTTCTACTGGCTCGTGGATGTGAAAGGATACAAAAAATGGACATGGTTCATGGTGGTCGTCGGCATGAACCCGATATTCATGTACATGTTTGCCAATTTCTTCGGTGACTGGACAAGGGATTTCATCAATATCTTCACATCGCCGTTTCTCGTCCCGCTCGGCGTTGCCGGAAAGATTATCCTCCAGAACCTCGGCCTTCTCGTGTTCTGGTACCTGGCATACTGGCTCTATAAGAATAAGATCGTGATAAGGATATGACGGGGGGATATCTGAACCGCTGATTACACTGATAAGATCAAAAATAATCTTGAAAAATGAATGGATTGATAGTTTCTGACATTCTGGGTATAAAACAGCGGCTAAAGAAACATAAAGAGGGAAAAATTTGAGATAATTACGTATCGAGAATTATCCTGACGGCTTTTTCCAGTATCGGAACTTTATTTTGAATGACATCCCAGATGATTTCTTTATCCACGCCGAAATATTCATGAATGAGAATATCGCGGAGGCCGGCAATTCGTTTCCACGGGATTTCAGGATATTCAATGCGGACTGATTCAGGTATGTTTTTTACTGCTTCGCCGATTATTTCAAGATTTCGGACAACAGCATCACACGTTTTCCTATCCGAGAAAAAACCGGCATACGTCATCCCCTCGGTATCGTCCAGTATATTTTGAGAGGCTTTGATAATATCTTCGAGGAATACTTTATAATCCCTTGGCATAAACAGTTTCTTCAAGAATTTTTTTGCGAAGAGCCGGTTTGATGGCATCGCTTAAAACAAGATCGACCGGCCGGTTGAACAGTCCTTCGAGAAACTCCTTGGTGTCCATGTAATCGTCAAACGTTTTTTTCCCCAATTCGACTATAAAATCGAGATCACTGTCGCTGTCGGTTTCGCCGCGTGCACCCGAACCGAATATTCCCAGTTTCATGACCCCGAACCGTTTGAGTGTTTCACGGTGTTTCTCGATTTCCCGTAAAATGTCCGCCTGTGTCAGCATGTGAAATCCCCATTTTAAATGTAATGTTTTAATAAATAATCATGTTCCATAAAAAATGTCAAGAAGTAATACGGCCCATACCTGTGTAAAAACGTTCAAAAAATGAATTGACCATTTGTATTGAATTGGTAAAAAAATAACAGAAGGAAGAAATAGTACTGAAAGAACAAAAATGTGTATGCTCTTATTTCAGCAAGGTTACTGTTTGATAGTATTTATTACTCATATGAATCTTTTTCCCGTCCCCGAAGTCTAAGCTCTCAGATGCCATAAATCGTCTGCCTGTTGTTTCTCCTTGGAAAAAAACCATTTTTTTGTTACTTTATTAGTTTAGGATATTTTATGTATACAACGAAAGGCGGATCGATGTCTATGACCCGTATGGAACGGGCGCGGAAAGGCGAGACTCCCGACGAGTTCGTCCGGATTGCCCATGACGAGCACACGACCCCCGACTGTATCCGTGATGGTGTCGCTGCGGGCGAGATCACCCTGTGCACGAGTGCGGTCAGAAAGGTGAATCCCCTCGCCATAGGCGCCGGGCTCAGAATCAAGGTAAACGCCAACATCGGGACATCCTCCGATGCCTCCTCGATCGAGGAGGAAGTGGAAAAGGCTCTCTGCGCTGTCGAGTATGGCGCCGATACGATCATGGACCTGTCCACAGGCGGGGATATTGCCGGAACGCGGCGGAGGATTCTCGAAACCGTCCGGGTTCCCGTGGGGACTGTGCCGATTTACGAGGCCGGGGTCTGGGCAGCCCATAACCGCAAGGGCATGGTGCATATGACCGCGGACGATTTCTTCGGCATCATCGAGGATCAGCTCGCCCAGGGTGTCGATTTTATCACCGTTCACTGCGGAGTCACCCGCGCCGTTGTCGAGCGCATTCGTGAGCAGGGACGGCTGACCGATGTGGTATCCCGCGGCGGGGCATTTCTCGTCGAGTGGATGCTCTATAACGAAAAGGAAAACCCCCTCTACGCCGAATACGACCGTCTGCTCGACATAACCGGCCGGTACGATGCCGTGCTGTCCCTCGGAGACGGGCTCAGGCCGGGTTGTCTTGCCGATGCCACCGACCGTTCGCAGATCAGCGAGCTCATCGTGCTCGGCGAACTCGTCGACCGTGCCCGACACGCCGGAGTACTCGCCATGGTCGAGGGTCCCGGACATGTCCCGCTCGATCAGGTGGAAACCAACATTAAGATCATGAAAAACCTGTGCCGCAACGCTCCCTTTTATGTTCTCGGCCCGCTCGTGACCGATGTTGCGCCGGGGTACGACCATATCACCGCCGCAATCGGCGGAGCGCTCGCAGGTATGTACGGCGCCGATTTTCTCTGCTATGTGACACCGTCGGAGCATCTCTGTCTCCCGAAAAAGGAGGATGTCAAACAGGGTGTCATCGCCTCACGGATCGCCGCCCATGCAGCCGATATTGCCCGGGGATATCCGGGAGCACGCGACTGGGACGACCGTATGAGCGAGGCCCGCAAGAACCTCGACTGGGAGCATATGTACGAGCTGAGTGTCGATCCCGGTCATGCCCGGAGCATCCGGTCCTCGAACCCGCCTCATGACGAGCATCTCTGCACCATGTGCGGCGAATTCTGCGCAATGCGTAAAATCGGCGATGTTCTCGGAGTTACAAGGAAGAATTGACGGAGATGACCCAGCCAGCAACACCGCCCAGAGCCGCCCTCGTCACCCTCGGATGTCCCATGAACCAGGTCGATTCCGAATGTATCATGGGAGGCCTTGTCTCACGGGGATTCGAGATCGTTCCCGAAGAAGAGGCCGAGGTCATCGTGGTCAACACCTGCGGATTCATCGGCGACGCCCGCGAGGAATCGATCGACGCCATCCTGTCCGTCGCCGGATACAAGCATACCGGCAACCTCCGCGCCCTCGTCGTGGCAGGCTGTCTTGCCGAGAGGCACCGTGACGAGCTCGAACGTGAGCTCACCGAGGCTGATGCCATCGTCGGGCTGGCAGACCGTGACCGGATTCCCGCGCTCTGTCTCGAGCTTCTCGGCCGTGGTGAACAGGGTGAATCGGTCTACTCACGCGTGGTGACCGGCCCGCCGTACACCGCTTATCTCAAAATTTCCGAAGGGTGCGACAACCGCTGTTCGTACTGCACCATACCCCTCATACGAGGTCCTTACAGGAGCGTTCCCGAAGACGATATAATCCGCGATGCGGAGGAGCTCGTGTCCCTCGGAACCCGCGAGCTGATCCTGATCGGGCAGGACACCACACGATACGGTTCCGACCTCGGCGGAAAAACGCTGCCCGGTTTACTCCGCCGCCTTTCGGATATCGAAGGCGCCGACTGGATACGGCTCATGTACACCCATCCGGCTCATTTCACCGATGAATTGATCGACGCCGTGAACGGTTTACCGAAGGTGCTCCCCTATATCGACATACCCGTTCAGCATATTTCCGGACGGGTGCTCGAACGCATGGGAAGGCGGACCGACCCTGCCCACATCCGTGCACTCCTCGGAAAAATAAGGGGGCGCATCGATGGAGTTGTGCTGAGAACCTCGCTCATCGTGGGATTTCCCGGCGAGACCGGCGAGGATTTCGGCGAGCTTCTCGATTTTGTGCGTGAAAGCCGTTTCGAGCGTCTCGGCGCGTTCGTGTATTCCCCCGAGGAGGGAACCGGAGCAGCGCTGATGGATGACCGTGTCACCGAAGAAATCGCCGCGGAACGGTATGAAATCCTCATGGAAGCTCAGTCGATGGTATCGGGGCAGTTTCATGAATCCCTCGCCGGGCATGAATTCGATATGATCGTTGACAGCGTTGACCCCGAAACCGGTGCGGCGGAAGGCCGGACGTACATGGACGCTCCCGATGTCGACTGTACCGTCACGGTTGACAGCGGAGTCCCCGAAGATTGTGTTTTCTGCCGTGTGCGGATTACCGGGTCGGGGCCGTATGACCTTGCCGGTGAGGTGGTAAAGGATTAAGCAGGGGTAATTCATGAATTACCCCTACAATGTTACATCGGCAAGATACGAAATCCCGATCTGTGTGAGTCCGTATTCCATTGAATCGTGCAAACAGATCGGGTTAAAACGATATAAGGCTTATTCATGAAATCGATACATGACATATTCACCCGGACCCATGCCGCGCTCGCCCCGCTCGCCGGTGTAACCGACTCCGTGTACCGGCGCATCTGCGCCAAATACGGTGCACGGCCGGTCATGACCGAGATGATATCCTCCGATGGATACGTTCGCAGCAAGCCGGGGGACAAGACCGCGCGGTTTCTCAGATTCCATGAATCCGAACGTCCCGTCGGATTCCAGTTTTTCGGCGCCGATCCGTCATATATGGCCGAGGCGGTTCGACGGGCTCAGGAGCTCGGGCCTGATTTTATCGATATAAACGCCGGATGTCCGGTGAAAAAAGTGATCGCCCGGGGCGCAGGCTCCGCTCTGATGCGGAATCCCGATCTTCTCCGCGCCGTCGTCGGGGCGGTAACCGCGGTTTCGCGTGTCCCCGTAACGGTGAAGATACGGTCGGGCTGGGATAACGGAAGCATCAACGCGGTGGAAGTTGCGCAGGTCTGCGAGGACGCCGGAGCACAGGGAATTATCGTGCATCCGAGGACCCGAAGCCAGGGATTTGGCGGCGATGCTGACTGGGGAGTCATCAGGGCCGTGAAGGAAAAGGTCTCCGTCCCCGTGATCGGTTCCGGGGATATCAGGACACCGGCCGATGCCCTGCGCATGCTCGGGGAAACGGGCGCCGATTCGGTCATGATCGGAAGGGCTGCGCTCGGGAATCCATGGATTTTCCGCGATGTCGCCGCGGTGCTTGGTGGCGGTGAAGCAGCCGGTATTCCGGATATCGCGGAACGGCTCACCGTGGCGCTCCGTCAGCTCGATGTGCTCTCGGAAGAAGTGAGCGAGCGGTTCGCCGTTCTCAACATGCGGAAATTTTTCGGGTGGTACTCGCGGGGGGTTCATGACGGCGCGCGGTTCCGTCAGGAGGTTTTCCGCGCCGGAACAGCGGACGAGGTCAGGCGGACTGTCGCGGCATTTCTTGAATCACTGGAGAAAATGGTAACAATCGATCACACACATACCGAAGTGGTGGAATCATGAAACAGAGCGAGATACAATCGATCCTGGAGCAGCTCCATTCCGGCGGATTAACCGTCGAAGAAGCGGAGAAGCTCATCGAGTCACATTATTTCGGCGACCTGGGCTTCGCCAATGTCGATCATCACCGGAGCAGGCGGCAGGGTTTCCCTGAAGTCATTTTCGGTCAGAACAAAACCACCGATCAGATCGTCCGTATCGCAGAGGAAATCGTGAAGCACGAGAGCGTCGTCCTTGCCACAAGATTATCCGGGCAAGCGCTCGATGCCCTTGACGCGCGGTTTCCCGGGGAATACCGGAACGACCTCGCCCGTACCTTCGTGGTCGGAATGCCCGAACCGGCCCACGAATCGACGCATGGCACCATACTCGTGATTTCGGCAGGCACATCCGACCTCCCCGTGGCCGAGGAAGCGGTCGTTACAGCCCGCGCCATGAAAAATGATGTAAAATCTCTCTATGATGTCGGCGTAGCGGGTATTCATCGCCTGCTCGCGCGGCGTAATATCATCATGTCGGCGTCCTGCATCGTTGTGGTCGCCGGTATGGAAGGCGCGCTGGCGAGCGTTGTCGGCGGGCTTGTGGATATACCGGTTGTCGCCTGTCCGACCAGTGTCGGGTACGGCGCCTCCTTTAACGGCCTCGCTGCGCTCCTCACCATGCTCAACTCGTGCGCTTCGGGAGTTACAGTGGTCAATATCGACAACGGCTTCGGGGCGGGATATGCCGCAAGCCTCATCAACCGGACGGGACTGTCCGGTAAACGTACTTGATCCGGGGGTTAAATGAAAACTGCTTATTTTGACTGCATGTTCGGGATTTCGGGAGATATGATTCTGGGAGCGCTTGTTGCGGGCGGCATGCCGCTCGATGTGCTCACGGCGGAACTGGAAAAATTGGGTGTCGGCGGTTTCGAGCTGAAACAGGAACAGGTGATGCGCGCCGGTATCGCGGCTGTCCATGTGGATGTCATCACCGGTCATCAGCACGAACACCGTCACCTTTCACATATAAGGAATATCATCGAATCGAGCACTCTTTCGAGCGGAATCAAGGAACGGGCGGTCAGTATATTTACCCGTCTCGCCGAAGCCGAAGCGAAGGTGCATGACACGACCCCCGAGAAAATCCATTTTCACGAGGTCGGCGCGCTCGATGCAATCGTCGATGTCGTGGGAGCCTGCATCGGTCTCGACTATTTCGGCGTTGGCACGGTTGTTTCGACTCCGCTCAGTTTCGGCACGGGCACGGTTACCTGCGCGCACGGTGTCATGCCGGTTCCCGTCCCGGCTGTCGTGGAGCTGACAAAGGGTATCCCCGTGGTTCGTACCGACCGTACAGGCGAGCTGACAACTCCCACCGGGGCGGCAATTATAACGACGCTTGCATCCTCGTACGGCGCGCTCGACAACTTTGTGGCTGAAACGGCCGGATACGGCGCGGGGACGAGGGAGAGCCAGGCATTTCCGAACGTGCTCAGGATATCCATCGGCAGCGTTACCCATTCCGCAAACGAAGACCATTCAGTTCTGATCGAAACCAACATCGATAACATGAATCCCGAGATTTTCGGGTATCTTACCGAAAAACTGCTTGCCGCGGGTGCCAAAGATGTGTATATGTGTTCTATATTCATGAAAAAAGGGCGTCCCGGGACACTGCTCAGTATTCTCACGGACGATTCCCTCAAAGACACCATGGTCTCGATGCTTTTTTCCGAAACGACTACCCTCGGCGTCCGGATCAGCAGGGTCATGAGAAAGGTTCTCGACCGCAAGGCCGGAACAGTCCAGACCGAATTCGGCCCCGTGCGGGTAAAAACAGCATATATCGGCGGCTCGGAACGGTGCGCTCCGGAATATGACGACTGCGCACGCATCGCCCGTGAAAGAAACATTCCGCTCATGACCGTCTATGACATCATACGGAAGTGTACACCTTCCTGATCGTAAAAAGGAGCATGCCAGCGAACGACAGCTATTGACAGGTAGAGTTTACACACACCACATGTATACGGTGCAGTGATACTGCCGGCAGAAATTCTTTGTCTGCTGTATTTTTCCGAATGCCGGAAGCTCGCTGCCGATAGCTGAACGATTCACCGGAGGAGTCTGTTATGAATATGTTGTTTGGAGCGGTACTTGCCTGGCTCATGCTCCCGCTGTCAACCCCCGCTCAGGAAAAAGGAATATCACCCGCTCACGATTCGCCGGAGCAGCAGTCGTCCGTCTTGTACATCGCCCAAAACAGGGAAAACACAAAGGAAAAGGATGATACTGCCCCGAAAGAGGAAGAAAAGGCCGGTGAGCTGCCGTTCCCGCTTCCAAAAAATATCATCACACCGGAAAAACCCATAAAGGGCGCCCCGGATGGTATCGTACGGGAAAAAAAGCCTGTCGGGACCACTCCTCAGCAGAAGGAGCCGGGAAAAGAGGAGGAATCACAGGAAGCAGAAACAACTCCCGTACTGGCTCCGGCCGATTCCGGTAAAACGGCCGAATCCCCGGCAAAAACTCCCGGAACACGAAGAACGGCCGTTCAGACCAGAAAATCCGAACTTGTCAGGGAGGAGCTGTCGATTTACAATGTTCCCATAGCCAATCTCCGGACTATGAAAACCATCATTGACGATGATTTTAACCTGCGGGGTATCGTTTACGGCGAGGAAAAAGGATTCATCCGTCAGCTCGAGGCCGATAATGACGGCAATTTCAAGGAAATATGGAAAAGCCCCCCGCTCACTGCGCCTGTTCGCGGTATTTTCGTGGATGATATCGACAGCGACGGCGAGCCCGAAATTGTGGCTTATACCACGCAGGGCAATATCTTCATTTACGGATACAGGAACCATGATCTCAAGTACAGAACGCCCGAGCAGACCTACCTCGGGATAAGCTGCATGATCGTGGCAAATATCGATGACGATCCCCAGAAAGAGATACTCTTCATCGCCAATAAACCCGGTCTCCCCGGCAAGCTCGTACAGTTCGATCCCAAATCCCAGTTCGAGGAATGGACCTCAACGCAGGTTTACACGGCGACCGATATGGTTATCGGCAATGTGGACACCGATCCGGAAGTTGAAATCATTCTCAATTCCGGTACGATTCTGAGCTCGAAGTTCAAGAATGTCAAATGGGAAAGCGACATACCGCTCGGCGACCGCCTCTACCTTATCGATGTCGACAGCGACGGCATCCTCGAGCTTGTCACCGAATATGAGCAGTCGTATATCCGTATCATCGATGTCGATGAACGCCGCGAGAAATGGTGATAATCCCGCTCCCGCATTGTGTGAATACTATTGTCTTGTCCTGAAGTTTTTCAAAAAAGCCAAAGGTCGATGATGAACGGGGAAATGTGAGGACTGGTATGATGAAAAAAGTTCTGTGCATGGTCGCATTTCTCGGTATCACGGTATCCGGTCTTTTTGCCGCCGAACATTATGTATCTCCTTCAGGCACAGCGACATGGAGTCAATCGGCAAACATCATGACTCCCTGCGCGCTGGACACGGCGAATGCTTATGTGCAGGCCGGCGACACGGTGTATTTGAGAGCCGGAGTCTATGAAAGTCATATTGCCCCGGTCCGATCGGGAAAATCGGATACGGAGAGAATAACATATGCCTGTTTCGATAATGAGCAGGTGACGGTCGAGGGCACTCGATATGCAATTCATATCGTTGGCGGGTCGTTCATTTCGGTGCAGGGAATCAACTTTCATGACTGCCAGCAGTTCCTCATCATTGAGAACGGCCATCACAATGACATCAGCCGCTGTACATTCGACAAAAACAAGCTCGAAACAACCTGGATGGGTTCATGGGTTCATGACAACTCCACGTTCAACAGGATACACGACTGCACCTTCTCACGGTTCGGCTGGGTCAGCGATGACGACGACAAGGGCGCTGTTCTCGATATCGGATACGATTCGAGCACGACCGATGACACGAGCTTCAACGTTGTCGAGAACAATGTGTTCTTTTACGGCGGTCACCATATTCTCCATATCTGCGGGAGGAACAATGTGGTCAGAAAGAACTATCTGCACAATGAGGAATGGATGAAATGCGCCAGAGTGGGCGGTTGTGGAAACCGCAATGCGATGACAATCGGCGCCATGGCCGAGCGTAACCTGTTTGAAGACAATCGTTTCGCCTTTGCGGGTCTGCCTCCTGACGACAATGGCGCAAATGGCCTTGTGCTGCGGTCTCCGCGCAATATCGTGAGAAGAAACATGTGCTATGCAAACGGAGCCGCGGGAATAGCCTTTGCCAGCATGACGGTCAGCAATCCCACCGACAACCACGTGTACTCCAACACGATCTATCATAACGGCTACAACGGCGAAATCGACCATTTCTGGACAGGGGGAATAGCGTTCGGAAACTGGGGCAACGGCCCCATGCCGGGAAACATCATCGTGAACAACATCCTCCATGCAAACCTGGACGGCAAATCGATAACCGGCTATGGTGACGCCGGGCCGCAGAATATTTTCAACAACTGGAAAGACGAGGGCGATCCCGGCTTCATGGATGGTACGATCCCGTCTGACACGGGGAACCCGGCTCTTCCCGATTTCAGGCTGAAGCCCGGAAGCCCGTGCGTCGACAGGGGCGTTTTTCTGGCGAACATTACCGATGCTTCGGCCACGGGCACTTCGTTCACGGTGAATGACGCCGGCTTTTTCTACGACGGCTGGGGAATTCCCGGAGAGGCGGGAGACACTATTCAGCTCGAAGGTCAGGCTACGACCGCAGTCATAAAGGCTGTCGATTACAGTCTGAACCGCATCACGGTTGACAGACCGGTGTCATGGACTCAGGGCCAGGGTGTGAGTCTTCCCTACTCGGGTGCTTCGCCCGATCTGGGGGCGTATGAGTATCAGGGAAAATGACCTGCCCCGAAGTGAACTCCGGGGTATCACCTGTTATTCACTCACCCCTGTCGCTTTGAGACATCCCCTCTCCCGCACGCGAAAGAGGGGAATTGGGGCGTGAGGGTTGAAAACGGATGGAAATGCATGAACAGACCGGGCTGAGAGCCACTCCATACAGGAAGACCAGTGATCGACAAGCCTTTTCTTGAAAAATACCGTGTGCGGCTCTATCCCGAGGAGGTGCTCTGTCTGATCTTTTTCGGGCTTCTGCTCGTGCTGTCGTTCAGGTACGGAACCCGGATCAAAGGCCCGACAATAATGGTTCGCGCGATGATCAACGCATTTCTGATCGTCATCGGGCTTGCCGTTCTCTCGCGTAAATCAGGAATAACGATTGTAAAGATCATCCGTAACTGGGCGCCCATTATCATTGTTCTTCTGGCGTACGAGAACCTTGGCAATCTCGTTCATTTTGTGAATCCTCATGACGCCGATCCTGTGATGAAACGGATAGACGAATTCATATTCGGCGGCGTCAATCCCACGCTCTGGCTCGAAGGCCATATCCACCCGTGGCTCAGCGAGATCATGCACATAGCCTATGTGAATTATTATCCGTTTCTCCCCATAATCGGCTTCGTACTCTATATTTCCAGGGATTTTCACCGGTTCCGCAATGTCATGGTGAGCGTCACCTTCGGATTTTACCTCGGGTATATCGGATATATTCTCCTGCCGACTGTCGGCCCGCGGTATTATATGGCCGATCTGTTCACTCTGAGCGTCAAGGGCACCACCATGATGTCCGACAAGGTTTACGAAATGCTCAATGCCCTCGAATCGACACGCCGCGACTGTTTCCCCTCCCTTCATACCGCAATCTCCGTCATTGTGACAGTCTATGCGTACCGGTACCGCCGCTGGCTTTTCTGGTTCATGGCGCCGGTGTGCACGGGGATCGTGTGCGCAACGATTTACCTGCGCTACCACTATGTTATCGATGTCATTGCGGGACTTGCGCATGCGGCTTTCTGCGTATGGCTCGGCCCCCGTGTCAACGCCCTCTGGTACCGGTATGTGACCGGAGATCACGTGGCTGCGGACTATCCGGAAACCCTCGATCTTTTCGATAAAGGCAAAACCGTGCTCGCGAAGATCACAGGAAGATTCGGGAAGCGGTAACACCGGGTACTGTTATTGATGTACGCTGCCGGAAATCCCCGAACCGTGTTTGACCCGCCACCATGAAATCCCGTGGACAGCATCATGAAGTTTTTTCAAAGTTTGTGCATCGGGGAGATTATCAGGGAGCTCTTTTCCGGGAAGCGGGTAGAATTTCTGATCGTTTTCCGCATCGAATATAAAGCCCGATGAGATGATCAATCCTTTGCTTATGCCATAAAAACTGTCCGCCGGAGCGAGAAGATCGTTCCCGAGCGAATAATAGGGGAAACTTTCCGGCGCGGCGAGCTCGATAAGGGTAGCTCCGATATCGAGATGGCTTCCCGCCGGGTTCGACGGAAATGGAATGCCCCTGAGAACATCCTTCCCGTACAGGACAAAGGGTACCGATGACCGTTCATACATATCGGGCCTGGCGTTTATGAATCTCCGGGAACTGTGGTCGCCGGTGATTGCGAACAGCGGATCGGTCAGCCGTGTTTCCATGGTATGGACGAACGTGCCGAGCTCCCGGTCCTCATACCAGAGGTGGCCGAGAAGATTCAGGCTCACCGTGTTTCCCCAGTATGGTTTCATGTCTTCCGGAACAGTCCGCAGGGGAAAGCCTTTCCCGTATACATCGACGCTGAAGGGAGGATGGTATGTGGTGTTCAGGACAAGGTTGAAGCTCGGGATATTGTCCGGAACGTTGTTTTCGATAAAACCGAACAGGTGCTCGTCATCGACACCCCATTGATTGGTGTATATCCAGCCTGCCATGCTCGGGGCGCCGTATATCTCCTCGAAACCCTGCGCCCTGCAGAAATCGTCTATCCTCTGCCATCGCAGATAACCGCTGTAGAACAGCCGTGTTCTGTAACCGAGGCGCCGGAATGTATCCGCAAGCGATGAGGAGAAAACCTCCTGGGCCGACTTCTGGTAGTTCACATATACCCCCGCATCGGCAAGCCCGGTAATGATCGCCGCCATGGAGGTCATGGTACCGTCCGATGCCGGAAGGAACCATTTCCAGTAGAAACCCTCCTGCGCGAGAGCCCTGAGATTCGTTGTCAGCCCGAGCGACGAATATTTATCCATGAGAGGCCACGAGTCATAGCTTTCTTCGATGATGAGAAATATATGACGGGGCTTCTGTCCCCTGGGCCCTTTTGCGTGTTTCAGGAAATAGCTGTCGAGATTGTCGCGCGATTCAGAGGTCGAAAACACGAACCGGGCCGCCTGTGCCACATCTCCGTCGGGAAGAAAAACCTGAAGGCCTTTCGCGCCCACGAGGAGATTGTATTCCTTGAATGCGGTATAGAGGGTCATGTATGAGTTCATAACCATTTTGTTGAGAAATGCGTCCGTGGTGACTCCGGCATCGCTCCGTTTGGGCGGGTGACGGCCAAAAGAACCGGTGCTGACATAAAAGAAAGCGACAATAATCACAGTCGCCCATATTTTCCGTCGCCGCGTGGAAAACACGGTCAGAAAAAAATCATCCCGGACAAACGATCTCCTCAGCAGGTATCTCAGGGCGAACTGTCCGGCGAATATGATTATTGCCATGACGATGAGGTTCGGCACAAGATGGTATTCTTCCTCAATCGTCGAAAAAATCGCCCGCCTGTCATCATACTGAAGATTGAACAGAAAACCGTTGAATACATCGTGATATTCCCTGAAATAGCCATATCCCACGACGGCTAAAATCGTGGTGAGTGTTACTAGTACGATGCCGGTAATGATACGGACGCGGTCACAGGCCTTGTTAATGTCCACAAATCCGCAGACAACGCTCATCATGAACGGAATGGCGGTGAAATAGCTTGCTTCCATGCCGTCATACCGCAGGCCGATAAGCACTGTCATCGCAATATCGGATACTCCGCTCGTACTGCTTATTTCATCTCTGAGAAGGATAATGAAAATTGCCCTGGTTATCTGGAAAAACAATACACAGAATATCCAGAAAGTCATATCCTTTCGGAACTGGGCGAAAAATCGATTCCAGCTTTTCATCTGATCCTTTGTAGACAGCATGGTACAATGTGGACAATTATGATCGGAGGAACAACAGGTAATGTGCGGTATGAATATAATTAAAATTGAACCGGTATATATACAGATATTGAGGCTTGTATAAAAGTTACTCTATGGAAAAAAACATCACAATGAGAAGTTCAGAAAAACCGGGAAATTGCTGGCAGTGTCACAATTCCTTGACCCTCGCTGCGTATAGTGTTATTTTATATTGTTATTCTGTTTTTTTCGACCAGTCATGATATCTTTACACCGGGAGGTTATTACTGCAGGACATGGCCGGACAAAAAGCCCACGGGTTCTCGTTCGAGGTGCTCAGGACCTGTCCCGAAACGGGGGCACGCGCCGGAATTCTGCGGACACCCCATTCGGAGATCGAAACCCCAGTCTTTATGCCGGTCGGCACGCAAGCCACGGTAAAGACCATGTCCCAGCAGGAGCTCGAGGCTTTCGACACCCGTATCATCCTGGGAAACACCTATCATCTCTATCTTCGTCCGGGCCCGAAGCTTGTCCGCGAAGCGGGCGGGCTTCACTCGTTCATGGGATGGAACGGCTCGATTCTGACCGATTCGGGCGGTTTTCAGGTGTTCAGCCTCAGCGATTTGAGGAAGATTACCGAGGAAGGCGTCTTTTTCCGTTCTCATATTGACGGTTCAAGGCATCTTTTTTCGCCTGAAAGCGTCATTGAGATAGAGCACGATCTCGGCGCGGACATTATCATGGTGCTCGACGAGTGCATACCGTACCCTTCAACACTCGAGTATGCCTCACGGTCGTGCGATATGACCGGGAAGTGGGCGGCCCGGTGCCGGGATGCCCATGAGAAGCTCGATGACGGCAGCAGCATTCTGTTTGCCATCTGTCAGGGCAGCGTTTATCCCGGGCTGCGGGAAAATTTCGCCCGGCGGCTCGTTGAGATGGACTTTACGGGTTATGCGATCGGAGGACTTGCGGTCGGCGAGCCCAAAAAGAGCATGTTAGAGATGATCGGAATCACAACAGGTGTGCTGCCGGAGGATAAACCGCGTTATCTCATGGGAGTTGGATTCCCGGACGATATCGTCGAGGCGGTTTCGCGGGGGGTCGATATGTTCGACTGCGTCATGCCCACCCGTAACGCCCGCAACGGCACGGTATTCACCCGGGACGGGAAACTCGTGCTCAAGAACGCCGGAACATCCCGTGATTTCTTCCCGATCGACGCCGACTGCGGATGCCCGGCCTGCCGCAACTATACACGGGCCTATCTGCGGCACCTGTTCCATGCGGGCGAAATACTCGGCCCCCGGCTGGCGACCATGCACAGTATATACTTTTACCTCGAGGTCATGCGCGAAATGAGAGCAGCCATCCTCGATAACAGATTTCCACAGTGGCGGGAAATGTTTCTCCGCCGTTACAGACAAAAGGATAAAACCGATGAATTTTGATCTCATCAGTACAGCTTATGCACAGTCGGGACCACTCGGAAAAGGAGGAGCACCCATATGGCCGATGCTTCTCGCACTTTTCGCGGTGTTTTATTTTTTCATGATTCGGCCGCAGCAGAAAAAACAGAAGGAAACCCAGAACATGCTCAGCCAGCTCGGCAAAGGCGATAAAATCGTCACTATCGGCGGCATTGTGGGAACCATTGTCAATATCAAGAAAAAAGAGGATGAAAAGGAAAGCGAGGACATCATCGTTCTCAAAACCTCCGATACGACAAAAATAGAGATGGTGCGGTCGAGTATCGCCCGGGTGATTTCCAGGCAGAACGAGGCGGTGAGCAAGTCATGAGCGATGGTAACGACAAGGTTCGTATCTACGGCGACCCCGTACTCAGGAAAAGCACCGAGCCGGTAACCGTGTTCGATTCCGACCTCAGGGATTTCGTGGAGCATATGGCCGATATGATGTTCGGAAATAACGGTGTCGGGCTTGCTGCCCCGCAGGTGGGGGTATCCCGGAAAGTGATCGTAATCGACCTGTCGTTCGGCGAGAAGGTTGACGACTATCTTGCCCTGATCAATCCCGAGATTGTCGGGAAAGAAGGCGAATGCACCATGGAGGAGGGCTGCCTGTCGGTTCCCGGAATATGGGAAGAAGTGGTGCGGCCCGAAAAAATCAGGGTACGGTTTCTCGATGCGGACGGCGCCGAACACCTGGTCGATGCGGACGGTCTCCTCGCCCGCGTTATCCAGCACGAGGCCGATCATCTTGAGGGCATCCTGTTTGTGGACAGAATCAGCACGGTCAAGCGGACGCTGCTGTCGAAAACGCTCAAGACCATGGCCGAGGATGGTATAAAGGCTTGAAACGGATCGTTTTTCTGGGAACCGCCGAATTCGGTATTCCTTCGCTCCGGGCGCTTCACGAGCACCATCGGGTCGCGGGAGTGGTCACACAGTGCGATACGCCGAAAGGAAGAGGCTGCCGTCTCCAGCCATCGCCGGTAAAAATCGCCGCGCTCGACATGGGTCTCGATGTCATCGGTGTTGAAAACCTCCGTGACCCGGTATTTATCGAGCGGCTGAAGGACTATGGCGCCGACCTCTTTTTTGTGGTGGCGTTCCAAATACTTCCACGCGAGGTGTTCACAATCCCGCCGGACGGCACGATCAATCTTCACGGCTCACTTCTTCCCGACTACCGCGGCGCTGCGCCGATAAACCGGGCGATTATCAACGGCGACAGAGAGACGGGTCTCACGACCTTCTACATAGAAGAAACGATCGATACGGGAGATATCATCCTCAACGAGCCGGTTGCCATAGACCCCGACGAAACGGCGGGAGAGCTCTCGGCACGGATGTCAGAGCTGGGCGCCGGACTTACGCTGAGAACGCTCGAAATGATCGAGAAACGCGGTGCGCCGGGACTGAAACAGCCCATGAAAGGTGGACGTCCCGCTCCGAAGCTGTTCAAGGAGGACGGCCGTATAGACTGGTCGGGGGATGCCCGGAGCATCCACAACCAGGTACGAGGTATGAATCCGACGCCGGGAGCGTACACCGAATGGCGGCGCGGTCCCCTGAAGATTCACCGCACAAAGGTTGTCGACGAGGACACACCGGGAACACCCGGAATGATTACCGAGGCATCGCCTCAGAACGGATTTGTCGTTTCATGCGGGAAAGGGAAGCTCCGGATTCTGGAGCTTCAGCCGCCCGGGAAAAAAGTGATGGACGGCCCCAGTTTTGTACGAGGGTACAGAATTGCAACGGGGCATGTCCTCTCTGATAACAAATGATAACAAACGGAGGTGACATACTATGCCTTTTTTCTTTTTCGATCCCACACTGATCATTGCTATCCCCGGTCTCATTTTTACGCTCTGGGCGCAGGCAAAGGTCAAATCGACCTACAGCAAGTACAGCAAGGTTCGCGCACGGTCGGGAGTGACAGGCGCGCAGGTGGCGCGGTCGATTCTCGACAGCAGCAGGCTTTCCGGAGTGGCTGTCGAGCCGATACGCGGCGAGCTGACCGATCATTATGATCCGAAGGCGGGGGTTCTCCGTCTCTCGGAGGGTGTGTACAATTCTCAGAGCATCGCGGCGCTCGGCATCGCCGCCCACGAGTCCGGTCATGCGCTCCAGCATGCGTCCAACTACTCGGCGCTCGTGCTCAGAACCGCTGTGGCGCCGGCGGCGGCCACCGGTTCGCAGCTCGGGATTATTCTTTTCATGATCGGCATGTTCATTCCCATGTTTACCCATTCATCGATGACATGGCTCCTTGATGCCGGAATCATCCTGTTCAGCATTGCGGTGCTTTTTACCCTCATCACGCTCCCCGTCGAATTCAACGCGTCGCGGAGGGCGCTTGCGGTGCTTGAAAAAGGCGGATACCTGACCGTGGAAGAGCTGCCTCATGCAAAAAAGGTGCTCGATGCGGCTGCATGGACGTATGTTGCCGCGGCTGCGACCGCCGTTCTTACCCTCATCAGGCTTCTTATCATCAGGGGGGCCAGCAGGGACTGAGAAATACACTCTTCATTTTCTTTCCATGCATGAATTGTTCATGATCCTTCGGATTCCGTTCACGGGAAAAAGGGGATGAGGAAGATATGTCTGTTTTAAAATCGTAATCCGGGATTTTTTTATGTGCGGTATTTTTGCGTATGTGGGTCATGGTTTTACCGTTGAGCTGCTCGTCGAGGGGATTCGGAGGCTTGAATACCGGGGGTATGATTCCTGGGGAATCGCTCTCGGCGCGGAAGACAGTATCCACATACACCGCGAAATCGGAAAAATCACCGAAATCCGACCCGAACATGTTCCCGACATCCCTTGGCGCGGCGGCATAGCACACACACGGTGGGCTACCCATGGTGTCCCCAGCGAAGTCAATGCCCACCCTCACAGTGACGAAGCCGGGCTTCATGCTCTCGTCCATAACGGCATTGTCGAAAACTACCTGCCGCTCAAGGAGACGCTCCGGAAAAAAGGGCGCCAGTTCGTGAGCGAGACCGACTCTGAGGTTATCGTTCATCTCGTCGCGCAATTACGGGCCGAAGGACTGGAACTCCGTCAGGCATTCCTCGAAGCGCTCGCGCGAATCGAAGGTACGTACGGGATTGCGCTCATTTCCCGTGAAGCGCCGGGAACCGTGTTCCTTGCACGGAATGGAAGCCCGCTCGTGATAGGCCGCGGGGACGGCTTCATGGTTGCGGCAAGCGACGCCGCGGCAATCGTACCGTACACGAGGGATGTGATGTACCTCGATGACGGCGACTGCGCGGTGCTGGAGGCGGAATCATTCGAGACCTTCCGGCTCGACGAGACACCGACGGTCAAGGCGGTCGAGCGGCTGACCATCGATATTGCCTCTATAGAATCGGGCGGATACCTGCATTTCATGGAAAAAGAGATTCATGAACAGCCCCGGACCATTGTCGATGCCATGAGGGGCCGTATCGACCTGAGCAGGGGATCGGTCAAGCTGGGGGGAATCGACGAATCGATTCTGGCGAGGGCAAAACGGCTCAAGATAATCGCCTGCGGAACGAGCTGGCATGCCGGGCTTGTCGGGAAATACCTGTTCGAGAACCTTGCCGGGCTGCCGACCGAGGTCTGTTACGCCGCCGAGTTCCGTTATGCAAACCCGGCTGTCGAACCTGATACCCTCGTCATGGCAATCAGCCAGTCCGGCGAAACGGCCGACACTCTCGCCGGAATCCGTGAGGCAAAACGGCTGGGCGCTCCGGTCATGGGTATTGTGAACGTTGTGGGGAGTTCGATCGCCCGTGAATGCGGTCAGGGTGTCTTCCTCCATGCCGGGCCGGAAATCGGTGTCGCCTCGACTAAGGCGTTCACGAGCCAGGTCGTTGTCCTGAGCCTTCTCGCTGTTCAGGCAAGCAGGATGCGCGGGATGTCGCTGCGGGACGGCCTCATATATCTGAACGAGCTCCGCGCCCTGAGCGGACATGTTGAAGAAGCGCTCAGGCTGGATGGGAAAATACGCTCCATTGCCGGGGAATATGCCGGGTATGCGAATGTGCTGTATGTTGGCCGCCTCTATGAATATCCTCTCGCTCTCGAAGGAGCGCTTAAGCTCAAGGAAATCTCGTATATTCATGCGGAAGGGATTCCCGCCGCGGAACTGAAGCACGGCCCCATCGCGCTTGTGGACACCAACATGCCCGTGGTGGTCCTGGCGGCGCAGAGCAAAGTTCTCGACAAAATGATCTCCAACGTGAACGAGATACGTGCCCGGGGCGGAAGAATCATCGCGGTTGTCCGTGAAGGCGATAAGGGTTTCGACACGCTCGCGGAGCATGTCATCACCATACCGGCGACACTCGATCCCCTTGTTCCGGTAATCGGCGTCATACCCCTGCAATTGTTTGCCTATCATGTGGCTGTTGCGCGCGGGTGCGATGTCGACCGTCCCCGGAACCTGGCAAAAAGCGTCACCGTGGAGTGAAATTCGCCCCAGATACGGTTACTCTTCATTCGGATGGCGGCAAAATCTTGCGTGCTGTCTGATTTTTTTTATATTGTAGCTGGTAGCTGCATGCGCACATGTTAATGCCGACAGCGGCGCCAGCGGGGAGCATCATGTGAAAATCGTTCTGTTCGAGGACAATCAGTGCCGTAATCTCAGGCCCATCGGTCTTTTCCGGCCGCTCTTCGATCTCCATGCGGGATCATGGACGCTGTTCAGGCTCGTACGTCAGCTCGACTGCCCTGTCCAGGCCATTATCCGTGAACATTTTCTTTTCGAGGCCGAAGACCTCCCTGTGCTCGAATCGCCTCTCAGGGAACCGCACCTTTTTCTGAACGCTTCGGTCGAACCCGATGTCCGGTATCTGGAAAAACTCCGGGATATCATGAAAGCGAAGGACCCTTTTATCACCACAAGCGGAAACCGTGTGACCGCGGCGGTCGTACCTCAGGGAAAGAAACTCGAGGAAACTGTCATCCCCGACAATATCAGCGCTCTTCTCCTTGAAATGGACCTGCCGCTCGAAGGGGAGCTTTTCAGGACCATCGACTGGCCGCATGAGATTGTGGAAAGTCATCTCAGGCTGTATGAGACGAATCTCGAAAAGGTCATCTCCTCGGGCAATTACCGTCAGGACGAAGCGGGTGTGTTTTTAGGAGAGGATGTGAATCTGGCATCGTCGACTGAATTCGATACGGCAAACGGGCCCGTCGTTATCGACAGCGGTGTCAGGGTCAGGCCGTTCACCTGCTTCGAAGGCCCTGTCCATATCGGCATCGATTCGGTGGTGACCGAACATTCCTCCGTGAAAGACATGACCTCGGTCGGGCATGGGTGTAAAATCGGGGGCGAAGTGGAAAAGTCAATCATCGAGCCACACTCGAACAAGCAGCACCATGGTTTTCTCGGCCATTCGTGGGTAGGACGGTGGGTGAATCTCGGCGCGGGGACGACGACGAGCGATCTCAAAAACACGTACGGCGCGGTGCGGGTTCAGTATGGCAATCAGAGAATCGGCACGAACATGCAGTTCTTAGGCTCGGTTATCGGCGATTTTGCGAAAACGGCGGTGAACACCACCCTGTTTACCGGGAAAATTGTCGGGGTATGCAGCATGATTTACGGGATGGTGACCACGAACGTTCCGAGCTTTTCCAATTACGCCCGCTCTTTCGGGCAGGTCACCGAAATCAATCCCGAGCAGGTGATCACAACCCAGAAGCGTATGTTCGCCCGCCGTGACAGGAAACAGTCGAGACGGGATGTCGAAATGATTAAACGGGTGCATAAGCTTACCCGTGACGAGCGCGCCATGAGCGATGAACAGATAACGTTTTGAGAGGATTCGGAAATCAACTCTTCTTAAGAATTTTGACAACATACATCCGTTTTGACGGGATTTTTCACTTATTTTAAAATTGAAAACTCTGATTAATTGGGTTTACATATAAAAAAAACACACTATTATGGGAGTACCGGTATGACATTACTTGAAAGAATCGAAGCTTGCGGTGTGGTCGCGGCGATACGGGCGGACAGCTCGGAGCGGCTCATCGAAGTGGCGAAAGCTCTCGAAGCGGGCGGCGCAAAGTTCATCGAAGTGACCATGAACACCCCCAACGCGCTCAAGATCATAGAGGCGCTGGCAAACAGCATGGGAGACCGTATCGGAGTCGGAGTCGGCACAGTGCTCGATCCCGAAACCGCCAGGGCCGCCATTCTGGCAGGCGCGGAATACATCGTGACGCCGACGCTCAACCTCAGGGTCATCGAGATGGCCAAGCGGTATTCGAAGCTCATCGCTCCCGGCGCGTTTTCGCCCACCGAGATACTCACCGCCTGGGAAGCCGGAGCCGATGTGGTCAAGGTTTTTCCCGCGAATGTGCTCGGACCGGGATACCTGAAGGATATTCACGGGCCGCTGCCGCAGATAAAACTTATGCCGGTCGGCGGAGTTACGATTGAGAACTGTGGCGAATTCATCAAAAGCGGCGCCGCTGCGGTAACAGCCGCAAGCTGTATCGCGCCCAAAAAGGACATCGCGGAAGGGAACTGGGACACTATCACCGATCTTGCACGCCGGATGATCACGAACATCCAGGCCGCTCGTAAGAAGTAGAAAGGAAGCGCCGTGAAACGATTGTACGTTGGTGTGGATCTCGGCGGCACGAACGTCCGTTCGGGTCTTGTTGATGAGGATGGAAATGTCATAAGCCGAGACTCGCGCAAGACGCTCGCCCGCGAGTCGGCCGAAGCTCCGGTGAACCAGATAGCAGATTCGATAACCGAGGCTGTCCGCTCCGGCGGGGCGAGCATGAGCGATATCAGGGGTGTCGGAATCGGCTCCCCCGGCCCCCTCAGCGCAAAGGAGGGGAAAATACTCCGCGCCGGAAATCTCCCTCACTGGATTAATTTTCCCCTGGCAGGCATAATCACCGACCGTGTCGGCGTACACACCTATATCCAGAACGACGCGAACCTGTTCGCCTATGGCGAATGGTGGATGGGCGCGGGTCGGGGGTATGACGATTTCTTCATCCTGACCCTCGGAACCGGAATCGGCGGCGGTGCGGTGTGCGGCGGCAGGCTTCTCACCGGGTACAACGACAACGCAAGCGAGTTCGGCCACACATCGATCGACCGTAACGGCGCACAGTGCTGGTGCGGCCAGAAAGGGTGCATCGAGCTCTATTCATCGGCGACCGGGATTGTGCGGATAACGCTCGAGGAGCTGACCAACGAGCATATCGAATCCTCTCTTGCCGAATACCGCGCCAAACCGAAAGAGCTGAATTCGTACATCATTTTCAAAGCCGCGGAAGCCGGGGATGCATTTGCCCGGACAATGTTCGACATGGCCGGTTATTATCTCGGCCTGGCGCTCGTCAATGCCCTCAATCTGCTCAATTTCAAAAGGGTCGCAATCGGCGGAGGACTTGCAAAGGCAGGCGATCTGATCTTTGAGCCGACACGGCGCAGCCTGTACGATCATGGCTTTCAGTCGTTCGTGCACGAGGTCAGCGTGGTCCCCGCGGAAAAACCCGAAGACGCCGCGATACTCGGCGCGGTCAGAATGGTAATGGACAAGGAGGGTTAGACCTGGTACAGCGACTGGTTCTGCCGATAGTATTACTTTTTATGATGTCCCGGCCCCTCAGTGCGGCTGTTATGGCGCCGGTACCGGGCCCGGTCAGGGTTCCCTGGGCACTTCAAGTTCAGGGCGCGACAGTGCCCCGTGGTGTTTTCCGGATGGCCGGGCAGGAAGTATCGGCGGAGAAAACAAGCCCTGCAAAACAGGTCAAGCATCCTCCGGTGAATCCGAAGTCGATCATGTACCGCTCGCTCGCGATACCGGGCTGGGGACAGCTCACAAACGGCAGAAAATTCAAGGCCGCCTTCTTTTTCACCGCCGAGCTCGTCTGCATCGGGGGATACATTTACGAAAACCACCAGGCAAAGCAGTCCGGAATCAGCGAATTCGACCGTAACGCCTACCGCACCGACCGCAATACATTCGTCATGTACTATATCATCGCAAAGATACTCGATATCACCGATGCCTATGTCGATGCCCAGCTTTCAGATTTCGATGTGGGCGACATCACCCCGAAAGAGCTGAAAAAAAAGGAACCGAAAGAGTAATATTCCTCAAAAACAGCCCTCGATTATTTCGTTTATCCTGTTTTTTTCTGCACTTACACGATATTGACTTTAATCAAAAATAAATGAAATTTTCCCGCCATACATTTCGTCTAACTACCAGAAACCTGAAAAATCCAGCATTACGGCTGCGGAAACGACAGCACTGAACAGCCTGTTTTCAGGTGAAAGGCTTATATGGGGAGGATTAATCATGAAATATGCTTGTCTGATGCTTTTCACGGTGCTGTTTGTGTTGACAATGTGCCCCGGGACAGGATACGCCGAGTTCAGAATGGGCGAATCCGTTGTCGTCAAGGAGGGCACGACGGTCGATGATGCGGTCAGTGTCGGCAAGGATGTCCGCGTGTTCGGCACGGTATCCGGAAGCGCGGTCGCTCTCGGCGGCGGAAATGTCATAGTCGAGAACGGCGGTAAAGTCAACGGCGATGCGGTTGCGGTCGGCGGAAATGTCAAGGTCAGGAACTCCGGCGAAGTCAACGGCAAGGGTGTCGCTGTCGGCGGGCAAGTGCAGATCGAAGACGGCGGCGTCGTGCGCGGTGAGATTACCAATGTCGGCGAAGGGGTGAATATTCCGAATATCATGAGTTTTTTCCCGCGGCAGACAGGGATTTCCGGTTGCGGATATGGTCCCCGGCATGTCTTTTCGAAGCTGCCGAAGATTTTCTTCTGGGGCCCGTTCGGTGGAACGGTTGGTGTTTTTGCCTTATTTATCGTGACAATAATCGTCTTCTTCAAACTGCTCTTCAAATGCATGATCGCCGCACTTGCCGGAACTTTTTTTCCCCGGCAGGTTCAGAACATGGCTCAGTGTGCCCGGAACCGATTCTGGATTTCTCTGTTTATCGGTTTCATCGGAATCATCCTCATACCTTTTACGGTGCTCTTTTTCATCATAACGCTTATCGGTATTCCGCTCGTTCCCGTGCTCATTATAACGATCATCATAGCCTATCTGTTCGGATCGGTCGGAACTGCCTTTCTGGTTGGAAGCATGCTGCCGAACGCTCCGTCGAGACCGGTAGTCCACAATGCCCTTCTCGGAGTTCTGGTGCTCGGTCTTGTGGGTTTAATGCCGCTTATCGGTTTTGTCGTTAAAATTGTGTTCGGAATACTCTCCTTCGGTGTGGTCATTGTAAGTCAGTTCGGTACGAAACCAGACACACTGTCCGATATGTCTGTAGCCGGATTATAAGAGAAATGATATAAAATCGGAGGTTATCCATGGTTCGTCGGATATTGAGTATAGTCCTGTGCGGTGAAGTATTCCTCCTGTTATATGCCGGATGCTCGTCGACAAAGATTGAAAAGACCCGGAGCGACACGATCACCATACCGTCAACGGGAATCAAACAGTTGAACCTTGACAATCTGGCCTTTGTATCCCTGACATATAATGGTTCCCCCGATGCCGACCGGTTCGATATGAACATCAAACTGAAAGTAACCGCCGGGGATGAGGAAACATGCAGCGATCTTCTTTCGAATATTGTTTTTGAAACCGAGACTGTCGGTGAAAAAGCTGTCATTCGTCTGAAACACCCGAAAATTGAATCACGCGGAATAAAAAACTGGCTGTTCAACCCTGAAAAATGGGAAATCACCATCACCATGAGCGGTCCGCAAATCATTGATATGGATATGAATGCCGATTTTTCCCATATACGTACCGACTCAACCTCCGGTAAACTGGCAATCAATACTGATTTTTCGGAATCAGAAGTCCGCAATCATGTCGGTCGGCTCACGGTAAATGCCGATTTCTGCAAGATCATCGCGAAAGAACTCGATGGCGGATTTACGGTGAACAGCGATTTCAGTAAAATAATGATCGAACTCTCACGGCTGACTGAAGACTCGAGGGCAAGTATAGATTTCGGAAAAGTCGACATCGGAGTGCCTCCCACCGCCAACGCCGATTTCTTTGCAACAAAATCGTTCGGGAAAGTGAGTTTTAATGTCGGCGGCGATGCCAGTAACGATGAGAACTGCGCAGGACACCATATTCTGAACGGGGGCGGGCCGCGCGTCGACCTCAATGTCGAATTCGGGGATATTGCTGTCTGGGATAATTTCAATCCAACCGTTCATTCCTGTAATTGATATGACCTGATACTGTTCCGCCAGAAACACGGTCGGCTTGTACCGGGAATGAATAATATGTTTATGACCGAATCGAATGTATAAAACGTTCATACCTGTAAAAATGGAGGAGAAGATGAGGCAAAAGTTACTGTTTTTCGCTCTGCTTTACGCGGTGATTTTCATTGTCACAAATGCTCCGGCATATGCCCTTTCCGAGCTGACGAGAACCGATAACAAGACTATCTCTGCGGAAGAGGTGAGTCAGGTCAGGTTCAGGGAAATCATGTTTGCCGATTTTGTGTACAAGAGTTCTCCGGATGCCCGTCAGTTCGACGTGGTTTTCAAGCGGAGGGCAAAAGCCGATAACGATGAGTTATGCCGTGAGATGCTCGATGATCTCGATCTCGAGATGACGAAATCCGGCGATGTGGTTACCATACGGCTTGAACACCCAAAAAATGATTCCCCCGGCATTTTCAAGCGCATATTCACTAAAAAGGAATGGCATGTGGTCATCGAGGTGACCGGTCCCCGGGTAGTTGACATGGATATGGAAGCCACCTTTTCCGATGTCCGTATCGAGGCGACGCGGGGTAATATGAAGGCCGAAACGAGTTTTTCATCAACCCGGGCAAGCAACCATACCGGTCCCCTCATGGTCGATAACAACTTCGGCGAATTCAGGATGAGAGGGCTTGACGGCAGTTTTCAGGTGAACAGCGAGTTCGGTAATATCGATCTCACCATTGACCACCTTGTCGACTATTCGAGCGCATCGTGCAATTTCGGCGGTGTCGACATACGGCTTCCCCGAAACAGCGGCGCGGAATTTTTTATCAACAAATCCTTCGGCGGCGTGGATTTCAAGGTTGACGGCAATATCACGATGAGGGGAGGAGACCAGAACCGGCGCATACTGAACGACGGTGGCCCACGGATCGATCTCTCCGCCGATTTCGGCAGCATCACGATCAGAGACAATATCAGCGGGAATACCGATAGAACCGGAAACACCACCTATATTCAGGACAGGGTAATGCCCCTCAACAGGGGAGCATGGTGGAAGTATGCCATGGACGGAGATACTCTTACGCTCAGGGTCGAGCGGGTCAGACCGGGCAATGGCAAGACGTTTGCAAAGCTGTCATTCGACAAATCGGAAAACCGTCCCTTCGACAGCATCGAAGTGTGTGAAACCACTGAAGGTCTCATGGTTACGGAGATAACCGGGAATTTTTTCGGACGTGACCTCTCGGGCGTACGGTTTGATCCGCCGCGACTCTGGCTGCCCTACAGTGACCAGGCGGAAACGACAAAAGGCGACGAGATGCTCGGAGGTGCCGTGATCAAAGCGATCGAAGAGGGGAAAAAAGATGATGATGTGGAAGCGGAAAAGGCCGGAATCCTTTATACCATGGAAGCGAACGGTTCTCCCGGTTACGAGCTCAAGCTTCTGCCCGGTGTCGGATTCACCGCTTTCGGCAGCGCCCTCACACTCATCGGGTATGACCTGGCGGGTGAGACGAGGCCGGTCACGACCGTCCTGAAACCGGTGAGGGAAAGTACGCCGCCGGAAAAGCAATTCGAGGAAGGTACACTTTCGTCGATCACGATCCGCGGAACGGACCTGGTATCCGCGTCCGATGTTGAAAAGTACCTCGCTCTTGAAAAAGGGCGGCACTATACACGCAGCGAGATTTCCGACGCTGTTCAGCGGCTCCCCAAAAAAAGTAAATTGATCTCGGGTTCGAGCCATACAATTGACAGCGACGGTAATCTTGTGGTCCGTATCTATGAGGTTAAACGGTATTCACGGGATTGGGACGGGGTGGGGTCGTTCAGCCGTGTGGCGGGTGTGGGAACGGGGCTGAAGCTGACGATTAACAGCATCTACGGGCCGTTTTCGGAAGTGTCCGGTGCCGCCCAGTATCACTGGGCAAATAAAGAGTGGACATATGCGGCGAACGGGGAAAAACGGTTCTTCGACAAGAATCATCTGGCGATTGGCGGCTCATACCGGCTCGAATACGAGTCGAACATGGAGTGGGCTATTCCCCCCGATGAGGCATACATGAATGCGTTCCTTCTCGGACTCGATACGATGAACTACTACCAGGTCGAAGGCGGAACCGGATACATCTCCCAGTCTGTCGGGAGTATTCTGACAGTCAAAGCGGAATATTTTGACGAGGATTACAGCTCGTTGAAAAAGTATACCAACTGGTCTGTGTTCAATAACCGCTCGACCAAAGAGGACAATCCGCCCCTCAACCCGCTCTATGAAGACCGTATCTCCGGCATGCGCTATTCGGCCGAGTTCACGTACCGTCACAGGTACGCAAACGGCAGACTCATGCTTTCGGCGGAAAAGAGCATTGACCGCGGCGGGCAGTATCTCCCCGAGTATACCCGGTTTTTCTGCAACGCGGTTTCCACGACCCGGTATCCGGACCGCAACCTCCTGAAAATCAGGGTAGCCGGAGGGTATTCGGAGGACGAGCTCCCCGATCAGAAGTCGTTCCGGCTCGGCGGGCTCAATACGCTCCGCGGATTCGAGTTCGGCACACTGCCTGAGCCGTCCGGTTTCGGTGTCCAGAGCGGCGGAAACCAGATGTTCCTCGCCAACATCGATTACTTTTTCGGGTATGACGACGAGTTCCGGCTCGTATTATTCGGCGATGTGGGAGGCGTATGGCACAAGGATGAGGCAGTGAAGGCGGACACGCTCAGGCGCGACCTCGGGGTCGGACTTGTTTTCGACGGCGATTTTTTCCCGCTCGAATCCCGTCACCATGAATACGTGAACACGCTCAGGGTGAACTGCGCAATCCCCGTGGGGCCCGAGCCGCATGTCTCGATGTGGACGGTGAACTTCGTGAGGGCTTATTAACCCGGATTATCCACAGACTTTTTCTATATGCAAGAAACGAAATGCTTCACAGTGTGTTACCTCACCCTTTGGCTCCCTCTCCCATGAATGTGATAGGGAGCCATTACCCACGCCCGGATTGAGACTCCTCCTCACCCGCTGAAAGGGAGAAGAGGATTGGGGGACGAGGGTAGAAAACAGGTGAAAATTCATGTTACTCGCTCTTGAGAGATATAACAGGTTTAAGAGGGCTGTGAAAAAGTATATTTTTCACGAGCCCCAGGACGAAATGTGTTGTTTTCTTGCTGTCAAGGGCATGCAAATCGGCACTTCGTGCCAACCCTTGACAGCTTATATCCCCGTAAATGGTGTTTATCACAACACTTTTAATATGCATGCTGAGAAAGGGTACGGTATATGATTTCAGCTCTTTTGTGGCCGTTTAAAGTAATATGGGGGTTGCTGACCTTCATACTCATGCTGACCGGCAGATTCATTGCAATCGTTATCGGACTTGTTTTTATGATTTCAGGCCTGTTTCTGACCATAATAGTCCTCACGATGCCGGTAGGTATTCCGCTTATCGTTGTCGGGTTTCTGCTTGCCATACGCGGGGTATTCTGATACAGTGTGCCCCTTTCGACCGGCAGAATAATGTAATACACTGGTGCATTCACGGGTCACATCCCGACGAAGAAATAGACGATTTATGGTTTATTTGTGTGTATGAAGCTCTAAACATGTTTTTTACATAATTTCCGGACATTAATTGTAATTACCCTTCCTTTACGGTATCCTTCCGGCAGCATGATACCTTTCCCAACTATTTGTCTTGACTTCAAATTCCGGTAACGGTAATTTCCAAATATTGTGGTTATAATGGGAAGCTTTCCCATGCAAAATACCGCAAATCAGCAGTCATCATATTCACAGACATCGCAGGTTGCTCTACACTGATTACGAAGGATGAGGAAAACGCCTTCCGTATCCTCCCGGAAGAACCGTGATGTCATCAGGCTCCTCGTCTTGCAGTTTAACGGCGAATGGCTCAGGGAGATGGGCGACAGCAGCCTGTCAAGTTTCGGCAATTGTGGAATACCCTGCGCCTGAAAACCTGGTTCTCTATTGCCGTGCTGCTGATTATGGATATGAGTCCCGAGAAAGATCAGAAGTGGTTCTATATGTTAAGTTCGGATTTCAGACTCCGGTCAGGACAGAAGTGGACAATTGGTTCATTACTGATAACGGCAGCAATCGGTTTATTCTGTAAGTTCTATTCAGGGCCGGCAGAAGACTGGGTGAATAATTCGATAAACGGTGTATTCTACGAGATATTCTGGTGTGTTCTGATCTCCTTATTCAGTGATACAATCAAGCCGTGGATTATAGCTATCATTGTACTGATTATGACATGTTTATTGGAGTTTCTGCAGTTATGGCATCATCCGGTTCTGGAGTGGATAAGAAGCTTTTTCATCGGGCAGGCAATAATAGGGTCTTCATTTGCGTGGTCTGACTTTCCGTACTATTTTATTGGCTGCGGAACAGGATGGCTGTGGGTGAAACGGCTGCGTACCATAAAGTGAATCCTTAACGAAATCAATTAGACAGAGACTACATGAGCTTGAGTCAATAAAGAACATGATATGAGGGAGGCAGGAAATGGCATCAAAAATTACACGACGTAAAGCAGTGGCCGCAGGTGTGGCAACAACGGCAGCACTGTGGGGTTCATTGTCGCCACAAAAGGCTCATGCGCTGCCGGAGCTGGGGCCTGATCTGAATCTGGTACGCGATCTGAAACCCGGGAATACTCCCATCAGAATAGGGGGTGGTTTCAGGGAATTGAAAGATAAAAGCCTGACGGAATCTGTTATTGAAATGAAGAAGAGAGGATATACCGGTTTTGCAACCAGTAGTGATCGCTGGCTTTCGGCAAGCGATTCCGAATTGAGAGAGCTCCGCACGGCGCTCAAGGAACATGATGTGGTTTTTTTCGAAGTTACCGGATACAGACATATCATTCATCCTGATGCATCGAGACGTCAGAAAGAACTTGCCGTACTTGCCAGATGTATCGAAGCCGCAGACAAAATCGGCTGCCCGATGGTCGGCACCTGTACGGGGTGCTGCGATCCCAACTCGTATATCAACGTTCATCCGGACAACTGGTCTGCAGCAACATGGAAAATGACAGTCGAAGGTGTCAAACAGGTTCTCAAAGATACCGCCGGCATGAAAGCCGCACTCGGCATAGAAGCACAGATTACAACGAACATCGGCCGTCCCAAAGACCATAAACGGCTCATGGACGATGTGGGTGACCCGCGCTGCGCGGTGAATCTCGATCCGGTCAACATGATGTCTCTCGATACGTACTACCATTCCACGGAACTCCTCAATGAATGCTTCGATCTGCTCGGTGAAAAGATACTGGGCAGCCACTCCAAAGACAGCTATATCGTGCCGGACGAGCAGACTGTTATTTTACGTGAGGTATGCAGCGGCAGAGGCGTTCTGGACTATGAAACCTATCTGGTGCGGTTAAGCAGGATGAAATGGCCCCGGACAATCCACCCGGAACATGTCCCGGAGGATCAGTTGATCGAGGCCGCGGGATTTTTGAGAAAAATGGCGGCAAAGGTGGGAGTGAAAGTCTACGGCTGAGTGAGGAGCTTACATCGAAACCCGGAGGTTACTCCGGGGTAGTTCATTTCGATATTCGCTTCAATTCTCATGACCTGTTTCCATTTTTCGCCTTGATTTTTCATACTGTTCATACTACGTTGCAATGAAATGGTCACTCATGGAGCCTCCCATGGAAAAGCACCGTAAATTAGCCGCTATCATGTTCACCGACATCGCGGGGTATACCGCCCTGATGTCGAAGGACGAAGAGAACGCCCTCCGCATTCTCCAGAAGAACCGTGATGTCATCAAGCTCCTCGTCTCACAGTTCAACGGCGAATGGCTCAAGGAGATGGGCGACGGCACCCTGTCGAGCTTCGGCAGTGTGGTCGATGCGGTGAACTGCGCCCTCGAGATACAGAACACGCTCAGGGATGAGCCGGATTTCAAGCTGCGCATCGGTATCCACATCGGCGATGTCGTAGTCGAGGAAGGCGATGTGTTCGGCGACGGGGTCAATGTGGCTTCGCGCATCGAGCAGCTTGCCGAGCCGGGGGGAATATGCATATCCGACCGTGTGTACTATGACATACGAAACAAGCCGGTTCTTCAGGTTGCGTTCCTCGGGGAAAAAACGCTCAAGAATGTGGGTTATCCGGTTAAAATCTATGCTCTGTCCAGAGGCGATTCAACCTCGTCCATGAGTAAACCTTCATCAGCAGTGGAATCCACCGCGCCAAAAATCAGGCCTTCCATCGCTGTGCTGCCGTTCACGAATATGAGCGCCGACCCGGATCAGGAATATTTTTGCGATGGTATGGCGGAAGAGATCATCAATGCCCTGGCGCATGTTGAGGGTTTACTTGTTGTGGCACGAAACTCGACGTTTGCTTTCAAGGGCCAGCACCCGGACATCCGTGAGGTCGGCAGGAAACTCAATGTTGAAACGGTGCTCGAAGGCAGCGTTCGTAAAGCGGGAGACAGGCTGCGTATAACTGCACAGCTTATCAATGTTGCCGACGGTTATCATCTCTGGTCCGAGCGGTATGACCGTGATATGGAAGATGTTTTTGCCATTCAGGATGAGATATCACTGGCGATAACAGGGGCGCTTAAGGGAAAACTGCTCAGTGCGGAAAAGACAGCGCTGCAAAAGCATTACACGGAAAACCTGAAGGCATACGATCTTTATCTGCTTGGCATGCACTATTTTGAAAACGAAAAAGGAATGAAGGAAATCGAGTTGTTCGAGCAGGCGATTGCCATGGATCCGGATTTTGTCCTTGCCTATGCCGGTGTTGCCCTTTCATATAACCGGATGGGATATTTTTCAGATCTGACCGGCATTTCACCTGATGAGGCATATACGAGAGCGAAAGAAGCCGCACAAAAAGCCCTGGCGATTGACGACACACTTACCGAAGCGCACGCGGAGCTGGCTTTTTCGAAAATCTATTATGACTGGGACTGGCCCGGAGCCGAGAAGTTACTGCTCAAAGCGCTCGAAATCAAACCCGGGTTTGCCCGGACTCATCATTACTACCGTGATCTTCTTATAATAACCGGCAGAGTGGATGAAGCGCTCACCGAAATCAGGCTCGCTCTCGAACTGGATCCGATTTCACCGTTTTCATATGGTGCATTGATCAGTACCTGTATAATTCTTGAACGATATGACGAGGCCTTCGAATACAGCAGTAAATTTCAAAAATTATTCCCCGATGTTGAAGCTTATTACTGGATGATGGGGAGAATTTATTATTGTCAGGGCAGATATGGAGAAGCTCTTGATATGCTTTATAAATACAGGGATACTTCCGAATTATACTCCCGAAGTTATTCGCTTATCGGTTA
The DNA here is from genome assembly GCA_021372535.1 of bacterium. NCBI lineage: Bacteria > bacterium. Next base: position 25,472 of record JAJFUH010000234.1, on the reverse strand, counting down.
TGCATATGCAATTTCCGGCGAGACTGACAAGGCTTTGGAGATAATACGGGAGATGAAAGAACTGGTGAAGAGCAATAAAAAAGTGAGCCCATCGTCCTTTGCAATGGTTTACTCAGGATTACACGACTATGACAATGCATTCAAATGTCTGGAAGAAGCCGCAGACAACCATGATGCCTTATTGCTCTTTATGAATTGTTATCCTGAATTTGCGCCGCTCCGCTCCGACTCCCGCTACAAGGCTCTGCTGAAAAGACTCGGTCTGCCGGAAAAGTGAGGGCACGATATAATGCTTTTACCATATCAATCATGATACTGACAAAAACGGAGCCGGCGGAGTAACCGGCTCCGTTTGCTGTTCCCTGAAATATCTGGTTTTCTCATACCACGTTGCGTTCAGTGAAGAAATAAAATGTTATAATAGACACTGAAATAAATTCAGGGCGATATGAGCGCCGTCATGCTGAACTGGTTTCAGCATCTTCTATAATCACTATGTCGCCTTTTCGAATGCAACATTTCTCAGTACCGTTTCTGGGGTTTTGCCTTGAATTTCGGGTTTGCCCTCATTGCTTTCACCGTGTCGTCCGATTTCGGGTCGAGCACCGGCTGGCCGTCCTTCCAGACCTTCGTTCCCTGCTCCTCGATGATGCGCATGACATTCGCGACACCCTCGAGGCTGTTCCCGCTGACCGTGGAGCTCGCAGCCCTGTCCTTTTTCCATGACTCGACCGACCTGTTGAAGCCCTTGAGCGCCTCGTCGAGATAGTACCGTTTCCCCGAAATCTCCCATGCATAGGTGAGGCCGTCGAAATGGGTCGCCGAAGCGGTCTCGCCCGGCTTCATGTCCGAGCATGTCATGTAGACGTAGTTGCTCCAGATCATCCAGTCGGCGGCTTTGAGGATGAGCTGTTTCACCCGGGGGTCGTTGAACTCGCGGTCGTAGTGTTTCATGCCCTGGAGGATGATGCCCACCATCCACGGTTTTCCGCCGACGCAGACGGGGCGGTGCTTGTCCTCGTTCGGGTAGAGCGGGTGATCCCAGTTGCCGGTATCGGGGTTCTGTCCGGCGATGGCCTGTTCGACTATCATCTGGGCGGCGAGTTTATACCGCGGGTTGAGGGTCGCACGGTAGCTCGGAACGAGTGCCTTGAGCGCCCAGCCGATGGTTCGCTCCTCGTCGTCACGGAAATCGAGGAAATCCTTCCATGCCGCTATCTTGGCGAAGAAATCCGCTATGCCGACCGCCACATCCTTCGCCCGAGGCTCCCCGGTGAGCATGTAGTAGTACCAGAGCCCTTCGACCGTCCCGTGGCCGGCGTGGGTCTCGCCTTTCGCGTGGTCGGTGAAATGCATGTGCTGGCCCTTCTCGTTGAGCGGGTTGTTCGAGGCATGGAGCACATCGACATCCATGAAATGCCAGGCGAGTATGTCCGATTCGTCGAAATACGAACGATTCCCCGTCCGGGCAAACTGAAGGGTCGCGCCGAGCAGGGTGTCGTACTCGTGGTTGTAATAGATGGGCACATACCGTATGCCGGGCTGGTCGCCGTAGTTACGGACTCCGTAGATGTTCTGTCCGGCCCGCGTTTTTTCGGAATTCCCGTTCGAGGCGAGGAGGTATTCTTCCGTATCCTTCCACAGGGCGACATTCGCCGGAAGATATGTGCCGAACACCCCGGACGACATGTACTGTGCGGGCGTTGTAACCGCCATGAGCGGCCGGTTGAGCCCGGCCATGAGCGCTCCGGTGTCATATGACGCCGAAGGCCCGCCGAATCGGATGGTAATTTCATGGGTTTTTGCGAATCCGATTTCGGGATCGGGTATGTCCTCGAGTTTGTTCCAGACATGGAATTCGAGTGCGTTTTTATCGAGCGCATAGATTTTCGGGTGATACTGCCAGAAGAACTTGCTCCCAAAAAAGAGGCTCGACTGCTTCCCGGTCATGATCACCGATCCCTCGGCCCTGTCGAATTCGTTCGATGGCTGCCCCTTGCCGTGGATAACCATGGCCTTGAACGGAATATGGGGATAAGGCATATCCTTGAAGTAGTCATCGTACGAATACACCGGCCCGACCTGTTCGAGCGCCACCGGCCCGTCGATTGCGCCCGTGACCGGCGAGCCCCCGGCGACTCCGAACCGGTAGCCCGTGTACTCGTCGTCGAGCGAAAGCCTGAGCCTGATGTCCCTGACATTCACCTGCCCGTAGTCGTCCTCGAGAAGTTCCTCTTCCCTGAACTTGATACCCTGGGGACGTTCATCCCAGTGACCGTTCACCCACTTGTAGTCTGCAAGCTCCTCCATGGCATACACATGGTAGCGCTCGCTCGGGCGGATTCTGTTATCCCTGTTGTCGTTGATGAACGTGTACTGGAGCCTGATCTCGTCCGATCCGGCGTAACAGAACACCCGCACGACGAACTTGAACGTGGCGAGTTCGGAGGGGTCGTAGCTGTCCGTGGTATGATCCCAGAGGAGGTGATGCCCCTCGATTCTGATGACCGCTCTGAGCGGTCCTGCGCTTTCGACCGTACAGTTTTCGATGCGGGATTTGAACTTCTTGATCCCTGTCCGCCAGATCACCGCTTCGAGACCCTTTGAGGAAACCACGACCCACTTTCCCGAATCGTCCCTGCGCTCGATGTTCGACAGGATCGAGCCCGAATAGATGGGAATCCTGAATCTGACCTTTCCCGTGTCCACGGCGAATATATCGTTTTCGTCGGAGATCGAGACACGGTCGGAGTGTTCAGGCGCCAATTCGTTTTTTTTCAGCGTTCTGAGCGTATAGGATTTCGTCTGCCCGGCGCCGATGGATTCTTTAACAATGAGCAGCACCCACCGCACAGAGCCGTCATCCCATCGTGACAGGGTCTCGAACTGCGCCGGGACTGGTTTCCCGGCCTCATCGACCAGTATGAGCTCGCCGGTCGATTTCACCTCGCCCTTTTTGATCGGTATGCCGGAATGAATCCCTTCGTTCGGGCGCGCCACACCCGATGGCTCGGTCACCGTGACAGGTACCGATACGGCGGCGGCCGCAGAGGTCACCGCAACGTACAAACCCGCGAAAAAGGCTGCTGTCATTGTTCTGATATGTGCATATTTCATATGAGCGTTCCCCTCTATGTTATTTCCCGGGTACCGTAAACAGCACCGAATTGTTCTCTTTCAGTATTTCCTTTATTTCATTGTCACGGTCTACGACGATGAGGTAGTTATTTCCCTCGGGTATGCCGGTAAAGGTCACTGTCGCCTGTTTTGGCACAAAATCCTCGCAACCGGGAAGCGAATCCACGCTGAGACGCTTGATTTCGCTGCCCTGCTGACCGAACAGCGCTACAGTGAACGATCCGGAAGGCGCGCTGCCGATATTATGAACGGTTACGGTCAGATTGCCGCCTTCTTTACGGATAAAGTAGCTGCTGACCGCCAGATCGGGCAGGTCTCCGGGCAGCGGGGAGGCTTTGACCTGGGTGATTTCGAGCTTTACCGGAATCTGCGGGGGAAGGGTAAACGCGAGCCTGTCGAAACGTTTAAGTTCCATTGTCCGGTCTAAAATCTTTCCTTCATAGGTGCCGTCGCCGTCCTCGTCTGCCTTGAGGGAGAGCGCATAGACTCCCGGATCGAGCCGGAACAGCCGTGCCACAACCGTGTGGGGAAAATCCGCAAACGAGTACATGTTCACTCTGAGACCGTCATTGCCGGAGTACTCGACGAGACGGGCTGTTTCGGGTCCTCCGCCCTCCAGCCAGCCGACGCCCACGGTGATGTCGATATTGGATTCTTCACGGCGGGAACGGTCGTTCACGCCCCATCCGCCGAGCAGTACATCCTGCATGATGTTCGTGCCGTACGAAGACTGGTCGTCGGTATGGTTCCATGACTCGGTGAAACGCCAGAGCGTGGTGTCGTTGTTGCCGACCGCCGCCTTGCGGAGCTCGGCGATGAGTTTTTCGGGATTTTCGAGCTTGTACGGTGTGTCGATCCTCCGTCTGCCCCAGTACCATTCGAGGACATCCTTTCCGAAGAGGAATCCCCTGCCGTCGCCGTAATTCATGGGCGTTTTGTCCGGTTTACCCCAGTGCCATGCCTCTTCCATCGCCCAGACCGCGCTCCGGGGGTCGCCGAGGTTGTAGATGAGGGATTTGTAACGCTCGCGAACGAAATCGCCGTTGTGGAGACGGTCGATGGGAAAGATACGGCAGTACCCGTCCTTGAAGTAATTTGTCCTGTCGAACCCGTCGAACACGGTGTTGTAGAGAATGAGCGCGTCCTCGTTCGAATCGAGTTGCATGTCCCCGAACGTCCGCGAGAAAATGAGGGTGTCGTCGTTCCATCCGCCGCCCGCCTGACCGTCCGTCCGCTGGTGATGACGCCACCAGGTGACGATGCGGTTGCGGAAGGTCTGATATTCGCGGAAATACACCGCCCAGTCGGGAGCGTTCTCCGGGGCGGTGAATGCCTTGTCCGGGATTTTGTCGATATCGGCGGAATACCTGCCGAAGGGATACTCGAGCGTTTTGTCTGCCCTCAGCATGGTGTATGCACGGTAGATGTTGGCGATACGGTCGCCGCGGTTGACCTTGTGCACCGCCTGCCATGGGTATGCCATGTCGTACATGCCGCCGAATGTCACGGGGGCGTCCACATCCGGCATACGTTTGTCCCACTGCCAGGGGATATATTCGAAACTGCGCCCGTAAGTCAGAATGGTCGGCCTCAGGGTCTTGAGCGCATAAACCGGCTCGGCGGCCGCCCAGTCGATAACGGGACGGAGAATTACCCCGGAGTTCCGGTCTTTGGCGCTCACCTCGATTGAAAGGCCCTCGGTCGCGAGCAGCTCGATCCATATCCGGTCGCCCTCGACGAGAAACATGGGATCGAACGTCAGCGCAACGCGGAGCCTGCCCGGCGCGCCAGTGAAGCCCCGGAGCTTCATCTCCGCATGAGTCCACGTGTGCGAGGGAACCGCGGGATCGAGAAGCCGGACGGCGAGCACGTTATCCTCGACAGGCGAGGTGACATATATATCGAGGATTACGGTGTTGTAAGCCGCTTTCCCCACAGCGGGCTCGCTCATGAAGTTGATCCGTGTCATGGGCTGGAGCTCCACAGCCGGGTTTTCAGTATCGGAAGGCACCACCGTCAGCGCCAGCGCGGTCCTGCCCTGAGCCGGAAGGAGCGCACCAAGGGCTGCGGGATATCTCGTGTCGTTGAGGATTATCGGAGCGGCATTCATATACAGCATCCGGTCGCCGGCTTCGCGGGGACAGGATTTTTCGGCGACATTGAAGAGGCCGACCTCGTGAATTCTGAGATCGCCCGACTCAGGCAGCCTGAGCACACCGCCGCCATCCTCGAACCCCGGCGGAGCGCCGTACGATTTGGTGAATGGAATACGGAGCTCCGAGTTCCCGAGCCCGTCGCTTAAAGCGCCGAAGAAGAACGCATCGGTTTTCGGCACCCTGATGTGAGGTGTCGAGGGGAAATTCCCGCTGCGGTCGCCTTTGATGACCGTCAAATCGTCGAGATTGCCCTCGATCGTTATGTAATTGACATCGGCGCACGGAGGCGGAAGGATATCGGCCTTTTCGGCATGAAAATCCACATCGCCGGGGATGATGGTGAACACGCTGTACTCGTGCGGCCACGCCATCTCATAACGGCCGTCGGAAATCCACCAGCCCTGAATGCCCTCGTCGTGGATACGTTCCGGGGTGATTTCGGTGAAAACGAGCGCTTTGTCGCCGGATGATTTCTGCACCGCGGGTAGCATCGAAGAATCGGCGATGAATGCCTTCCTGAGGCGGCGGGCACTGTCGGCACTCAGTTTAGACTGTTCCGACGATGCCACCGGAGGGGCGTTGTTCCTGATGAGCGCCGATATTTCCTTTCCCGTGAGGGGACGGTTGAAAATATAGAATTCATCGTATGCGGCCCTGGACATGGGCATGTGAAAGAGGCCGGGGCGCTGGTTTTCCCACCACGCGTCTGTCCCCATCGTCGATGCGGCTTCCTTTCCGTTCACCCAGAGGGAAACACCGGATGACCTGTCCCACATGAACACCACGTGGTTCCACGATTTATCGTTCCACACCGGCTTTGTCTTCACCATATGCTGGACATACCGTGCATCCTCTACATATGCCGATATGGTGCGGTCACGGTAGAGCTCCACCTCGATGAGCTGACGTTCCTTTCGTCCCCAGCCGGAGGTGGTCTGCTCGAAGAGTACCGTGCGGGTGTCCTCGCTCTCCGGCTTCGATGTTCCCTGCACCCAGAACGACACCGCGCCGGAAGCCGGATGAAGCTTGCCCGCGCCCCAGATAAAGGGTTCGTCATAACCCCTGCCCTTGCTTCCGGAAAAGCCCACGTTGAAAATGACCGCGGTCACCATGTCGAGGTCGAGGCCGCTCATGTTGTCGTTGTCGTACTTGAGGGGAACCGCGCCGATAAAGAGCGCCTTCCCGAACTTTCCTCCGATGAGCTCCCATTTCCGGTCTCCGATGGTTTTCAGGCCGGTCTGTGCGATCCAGTCGTCGGCAGTGAAATCGAGGGATTCAAACGCAAGGTGGTATGTCACCGGGCCGATTTCCCCGGCGTAGACAGCAGGAGAAAACAGGATAAGCAGCAGTAATAAAATCCGTTTCATAACTCCTCCAGGATATAAAAAATGGTTAAAAATTCTTGGGAACTGCCAAGTTAATAGAATAGAACAAACCCTATCAGGATGCAACGCAATTCTGATTGTTCATTTGGTCATCGGGCGGTCATTTCCGGTCTCCTGACGGTATAATAAGTGCTTGCGAACCACCGCCGTCTTGACTATTATGGCATGGGACGGTATCCGGGTATACGAAATGTATGGCGGGATTACCGTGAATCGTCATGATTTCACTGCGGTTTTTCTTTTGTGCCTTTGTGGCTTTGTGGTAATAAAATATTGAGCGATTATAACAGAAAGGAAACAAAAACATATGGTGATCAGATACCGGATTGTATTGACAGCTCTCCTGTGCTCAGCCGCGCTGCTGGCCTGCATACATGTCGCGAACGGCCAGAACACACCGAAAAAAACCGGAGTCGTCGCACCGGGCGCCGAGCTCAAAAAACTCGCGACCGGTTTCACCTGGGCCGAAGGACCGGTCGAGGACCGCGAAGGGAACCTCTTTTTCACCGACAACCGTAACAACCTCCTCTACAAAATGCCCCCGGACGGCGCCGCCGAGGTCTTTCTCAAGGAAGCTCACCGGGCAAACGGGCTCTATCTCGACAGGGACGGGAAAATCATCGCCTGTACCGGCGCCCCGGGACAGATCGCGTCCATCGACTCGAAGGGCGGCATAACCGTCATCGCCGATTCGTTCGAGGGGAAACCGTTCAACGCCCCGAACGACCTGTGGCTTGACCCGAAAGGCGGTATCTACTTCACCGATCCCTTCTGGGGCAGAGAAAACGGCCGCGACCGTGTCATGTACCTGTCACCCGACCGTACAAAGCTCATCGCGGCTGCCGGCGACATGGTCAAGCCGAACGGGATCATCGGCACACCGGATGGTAAGCTGGTCTATGTAAGCGACTGGAACGAAAAGAAGACCTATGTGTACACAGTCAATAAAGACGGCTCGCTTTCGGGGAAACGGCTCTTTGCGCCTGAGGGGGATGACGGTCTGGCAATCGACACCGAAGGCAACGTGTACCTGACGGGCGATGCTGTCACGGTATATAACCCGGCGGGCGAAAAAATCGATACGATCGCGGTTCCAGAGACGGCGGCCAATGTCTGTTTCGGGGGAAAGGATAAACAAACGCTCTTCATTACCGCGCGAACATCGGTTTACTCGATCAGAACACGGATTAAGGGATTATGAATGCGGTCGAACAGGCCGTATAACAATCACTGCGGAGGGTCGGACATTCATGATTTTCGGAAAACGGCTGTTTTTATCGGCGCTGATTATGGTTCTCGCCGGCTGCTACACTCAGGAGAAGGCGCCCGGTCAGAAAGCAGGGTCCGGCGAGTTCCCCCGTGAAATCGTCGATTTCGTTCCCTACCGCGGCAATCCCGTCTTCACCGGAACCGGAGCGGATACATGGGACCTCATGATACGTGAACGGGGATACATACTCCATGAGGGAGACATGTACCATCTCTGGTATACCGGCTACAACGACGGCAGTTCGGACACGAAGTACCTCGGTTATGCGACATCGCCGGACGGTTTCACCTGGACGCGCTGGCCCGGCAACCCGATTTTCACCGGCTCATGGGTCGAGGACATGCAGGTGGTGAAAGACGGCGATACATACTACATGTTCGCGGAAGGCCGTGACGACATCGCGCACATGCTCACATCGACCGACCGGATTCACTGGGAGGATCAGGGCAGCCTCGATATACGGCTTACTACGGGTCAGCGGCTCAGCCCCGGGCCGTACGGCACCCCCTCGGCTATAATCGAGGGCGCGACATGGTACCTCTTCTACGAACGGAAAGACGAGGGCATATGGCTCGCCACATCGACCGACCGTAAAGTCTGGACCAATGTGCGCGACGAACCGGTCATAGCCATGGGCCCCGAACCGTACGACCGTGAAGCAGTGGCGCTCAACCAGGTGATCCGTTATAACGACAGGTATTACGGCTACTACCATGCGTGCGCGGAGCGGCCCTGGCGCGACTGGACAACCTGTGTGGCAATGTCGACCGATCTGATCACGTGGAAAAAGTATCCCGGCAACCCGGTTGTGACGGGCGACAAGTCGAGCGGAATCCTCGTTTCGGACGGCTTCCGGTACCGTCTCTACACCATGCATCCCGATGTACGGGTCTATTTCCCGAAGGATTACTGGCCCGAAGACGCTCATGTTGTTGCGCCGGGAGCGAAACTCGAACCGTGCGCCGAGAAAATCCCTTTTGCCGAGGGACCGGCGTGCGACCCCGAAGGGAATCTGTATTTCACGGAACCTTTCGACAATAAAATACTTGTTCGCCGCCCGGACGGTACGATTTCGCTTTTCCTTGAAGACCCCGGCGGACCCAACGGCATGTTTTTTAACCGCGACGGGAAGCTCGTTGTCTGCGAGTCGTTCAGCCGACGAATGGTCGAAATCGACAGCAGCGGATCGAAGGTCATTTTAGCCGAAAGATACGACAATAAAAAGCTCAACGGCCCCAACGACGTCTGGGTCGATCCGAAAGGCGGCATCTACTTCTCCGACCCCGATTTCGGACGGTTTCGCGATGTCGAACAGGACGCCCAGTATGTGTTTTATATAACCCCTGACCGTGCGAAGGTCATGGGAGTTACCAAAGATATCGAAATGCCGAACGGGGTGGTCGGGTCGCCCGACGGGAAACTGCTCTATGTGACGGATACAAAACCGCAGAAGACCTATGTGTATACCATAAACGGGGATGGCACCCTTTCGGACAGGCAGTTGTTTGCCGACGAGGGCATTGACGGGATGACGGTGGATGTTCTGGGTAACGTGTATATCACCGATTCCAATAATGTGTCGGTGTACGACCCGACGGGGGTAAAAATCGAGACCATCAAGGTACCCGGCCAGCCGACCAATATCTGTTTCGGCGGCAAAGACCGTCAGACCCTTTTTATCACGACTAAAAAAGCGCTGTACTCGATACGCATGCAGGTGAAAGGATAGGAGCGCGGTAACCACGCGCGCAGCGCCGGTGAACGGGAACCAATAACGATTTCCCGCATCTCTAGAGTGGCGAAGCGGGATTTTGTTTTTTATATTAGTAGTTTGTCATGTAACCCGGATTATTCATAAATTTGTTTTTTTCTTATAAGAGATCCCCCCTGCCTTGCGGCATCCCCCCTTTTTAAGAGGGGAGATGGGCTGGCTCCCCCTTTTTTTTATAAGGGGGAAACGGCGAAGCCGAAGGGGATCATGTGAAGCATAAATAACATTATAGCATTCTGTTATTATTGATATTATATCATAGTTACCGCTGCTCTTTCCGGCGTTTATGAATAATCCGGGGAAACTATCGTATATCTGATCTCATATATCAAATATTCATAAAAAAAGGAGTCGGATTCAATGAGTAATACCGTTTTCACAGATTCGTTTACCGGCAGCAGGCGGGGATTTTTCCGGCAGGTAGCAGCCGGAGCCGCAGCGGTTGCGGCAGGTTCGCTCACCCGGGTTCCGGAGGTATCGGCACGGCCGGAGGGACCGAAAGAGAGCACGGTGTATTTCGTGCCGGGAAAGGACACCCGCGAGGCGACCTATCAGTCCCTGAAGCCCCTCGAAAAAGAAATTGGAAAAGCCATACAGGGCAAGCAGGTTGTCATCAAGGTCAACATGGGTCAGGTCAAGAAGGAATGGTGGCTCAATGCTTCCGATCCGAACCAGGTCCGCGGCATTCTCGACTTTCTCAAGCCGATCAGCGACCGCAAAGTGATCGTCGCCGAATCAACCGCCGCCGGAGCGGAGAGTACCATGACCGGTTTCGAGAACTACGGGTACATGCCGATTCTCAAGGAATACAACGTCGAATTTGTCGATCTCAACGACCGCCCGACTGTCCAGAAATTCATCCTGAGCGACAAACACCATCCGCTCGATATCAATATCATCGATTCCTATCTCGATCCGAACGTCTACGTTATCTCGGCGACACGGCTCAAATCCCATAACTGCGTAATCGCGACACTGTCGCTCAAGAACATCGTCATGGGTTCCCCCATCAATCACTACAAGCAGCGGGAGCGCGAGGGACGCAATGAAAAGCCGAAAATGCACTCGGGCGGCAACAGGGGACTGAGCTATAACCTGTATCTCCTGGCGACCATGGGAGTCCAGCCCGATCTCGCCGTTCTGGACGGCGTCGTGGGAATGGAGGGTAACGGCCCGGTGAACGGAACTCCGGTGGAACAGGGCGTGGCTCTTGCAAGCACCGACTGGGTTGCCGCCGACCGTCTCGGCGTCGAGCTCATGGGGATGGATTACAGCGAGGTGAAATACCTTCAGTGGTGCGCCGCTGCCGGTATGGGGCGGGACGATCTGTCCGCGATAAAAATCAACGGCCCTGACTACCGTAAACACATCGTCAAATACCAGCTCAACCAGAATATTGAAGATCAGCGGAAATGGCTCGTTGAAGATTACGAAAAGAAGGAATGACGGACGGGATATACCGTGATACTCTTGTCATCCTTTTATGGTCAGCACCGGTTTTTTCATCGCGATCCGGCAATTCGAAGGGAATAAAAATATGCGCATAATGGCCAGTATCGCCTTTTTGCTCGCTTCTGTTATTTCGGCGCCATCAGCGTTCTGTACGGGTGCGTGCGCTCATCGGGGTGACACGATGAGCGCCCCCGAAAACACTCTGCCGGCAATAGTGTCGGCTGTCCGTAAAGGGGCACACCAGATCGAGATCGATGCGCAATTATCTCTGGACGGTAAACTCGTTCTCATGCACGATGGTACGGTTGACCGTACGACCGACGGCACGGGGAAAGTTTCCGATTTGACCTTCGAGAAACTCAGAACGCTCGATGCTGGAAGCTGGTACAAACCCGAATTCAAGGGAACGAAGATTCCCGAACTGCGGGAAGCCCTCGAAGCGATTCCCCATGAAATACTGTGCAACATCCATGTCAAAGGCGGCTCGGAAACCACGGTTCCGGTCGCACGGCTCGTCTCTGACCTGGGTCGCCTCGACCACTGTTTTATAAGCATCGGCGGTTCGGAAGCACAGGAAGCCATGGCGGCGGCGAGAGCCTCGGTTCCGGGTATCAAGCTCTGCACGGGCTTCGTAATCGACAAAGAACCTGTTACGGAGAAAATAACCGGTATCGACAAGGACGTATTGGAAAAGTACCGGAAATTGAATCCCGGGAAGGAAATCAACGGACATATCGATATTATTCAGCTTGTCTACTGGGTGACCCCGATTCCCAAAGATGTCGTTGAAAAGTCCGTCAGTATTCTTCACCGGTATGACGTTAAAGCAAATTACTGCTGCGCGAGTGAAGCTGAACCGCTGAGAACGCTTATCGGGGCCGGTGCGGACTATATCCTCACCGACAACCTCGATCTGTGCCTTAAAACTCTGAACGAATATGGAACAAAACCGGTCGACACGTCAAAAGTGAAAAAGTGATTGCTGACCGAATATGATTATATGCAAGGAGTATTCTCCATGAACGAAAAACAGGAAAAAGCCTGTCGAAGGCTTTTTTTGAAACAGATGTCGGCCGGTGCGGCGGGTCTGACGCTCGGTACACTCGGCTTGACGGGGAAAGCTTCCGCAAAATCCGCCGTTCCCGGAACCGGCACCGTATCGTTCGTGACGAGCAGGGATCAGCGGGAAGCATCCTACAATGCCCTGAAGCCCCTCGAAGACGAGATAGTCAAATCCATCGGGGATAAGAGGGTTGTCATAAAAGTCAACATGGGGCAGGTAGTCAAAAAGTGGCAGCTTAACGCGACCGATGTCAATTTTGTCCGCGGCATTCTCGATTTCCTCAAACCGATATACCCTAAAAAAATCACCCTCGGCGAAGCGACCGCCGCCGGAGCGGTAAGCACCCTTGTCGGATTCGAAAACTACGGGTACATGCCGCTCCTCAAGGAATACAACGTCGAATTCGTCGATCTCAACGACCGTCCGACAGTCACGAAATTTATCCTCGGGGAACAGTTCCATCCCCTGGCAATCAGCATCGTCGACACTTTTCTCGATCCCGATGTATTTCTCATCTCTCCGACCCGCTTTAAAACGCACGATAATGTCTTCGCCACGCTCTCGCTCAAAAATATCGCCATGGGATCTCCCATCAACCGCTACAAACAGCAGCAGCGCGAGGGGAGAAACGAAAAGCCCAAAATGCATTCGGGCGGAAACCGCGGGCTGAGCTACAACATGTACACGCTTGCCACGTACGGTGTGCATCCCGATCTCTCCGTTCTGGATGGCGTGGTGGGGATGGAGGGTAGCGGCCCGGTGAGCGGCGATCCTATCGAGCACGGCGTTGCGGTGGCAAGCACCGATTTTGTAGCCGCCGACCGTCTCGGAGTCGAGCTCATGGGCATCGATTACAGGGAGGTCAAATATCTCCAGTGGTGCGCGGCGGCGGGCATGGGCAACGACGATATATCGAAGATGAAGATTCTCGGCCCGGATTATACGAAACACATCGTGAAATACCGGCTCCATAAAAACATCGAAGAGCAGCGCGTCTGGATCAGGGAAGATTACGGCGACTGACCGCGGGTTGCCCGCACTTATTGTTCAACCGACGAACCATATAACGAGGAGAGTGTTTTTGGCGACACTTACATTTTTCGGCGCGACCGGCACGGTGACCGGGTCACGGTTCCTTCTGGAGCTTGACGGTAAAAAAATGCTCGTCGACTGCGGGCTGTTTCAGGGAACCAAGGAAAACCGCCTGCGCAACTGGGACCCGTTTCCCGTTTCGCCCTCAGAAATCGACACGGTGTTCGTGACCCATGCCCATATCGATCATACGGGATATCTTCCCCGTTTCTGCCGTGATGGTTTCTCCGGCTCCATCCACTGTACCCATACGACACATGACCTGTGTGAAATCCTCCTCCGTGACAGCGCGCACCTCCAGGAAGAAGACGCCGCGCTGGCCAACAGGAAGGGATTCTCCAAGCATTCGCCTGCGATGCCCCTCTACACCGTGAAGGACGCCGAAAAGGCGCTCGCCCTGTTTTCCCCGCTTCATTACGGTGAGGATTTTCCCATGACCGGCGCAACCAGGGTAAAACTGAAGGATGCCGGGCATATCCTCGGCTCCGCGTTCATCGACATCAAGACGAACGTAAGCGGGAAAACGCGGAAAATCCTGTTCAGCGGCGATTATGGACGGCCCGGGCAGCCGGTCCTGAGCGACCCCGTCCAGGTTTACAATGTCGACTATCTCGTCCTCGAATCCACCTACGGCGACCGTCTCCACGACACCCGTCCTCCGGCCGAGGAGCTTGCACGGATCATCAACGAGAGCCTCGAACGCGGCGGAGTTCTCATCATTCCCTCGTTTGCTGTCGGCCGCACGCAGACGCTGCTCTATATCATCCGCGAGCTCGAAGAACAGGGAATAATCCCCGATCTGCCGATCTACCTCGATTCGCCCATGTCCATTCATGCGACTGCCATTTTCGAGAACCGTATCCCCGACATGGACCTGACCAGCAGAGTCCTGACTCTCCGTGGTAAACACATATTTCATCCGAAGCGGCTCATCGAGTGTCCGTCGAAAAACGAATCGAAAGCCATCAACACCATACGAGACCGGGCGATCATCGTCTCGTCGAGCGGCATGGCCACGGGAGGCCGTATTCTCCACCATCTGAAACAGCGGCTGCCGAATCCGGACAATACCCTCCTGTTTATCGGTTATCAGGCCGAAGGCACACGCGGCAGGTCTATCCTCGAAGGAGAAACCGAGGTCAAAATCCACGGCGAACAGGTTCCCGTGCGGGCAAAGGTCGAAAATATCTCAGGGTTTTCCGGCCATGGTGACTACAACGAGATACTCGCATGGCTCATGGGTTTCAACAGGCCGCCCGAGAAGACGTTCATCGTCCATGGAGAGCCGGAAGCCCGCACTGCGCTGGCTGAAAAGATACGGGCAGCGTTCGGGTGGGATGTTGTCATCCCCGATTTCGGGCAGCATTTCGAGCTGGAACTGTAAATCCGACCTGTTCATAAAAAATTAATAGAACACGGATTTTCGCGGATTGTGCGGATATACGCGGATTTGTTTTTATTATACTTTTTATTGACGTGAACGATCAATAAGGACTCATGATAGTATATACAATTTGTTATGGCTATTTGTGTCTTTGTGGTCAGACATTTTCTGTATACCGCGACATCGAATCAAAAGAAAGGGACGAGTATATGAAAAAAACAATCGCTGCCGGGCTTATTACGGGACTGGCAATACTGACATGCAATTTGGCTGCCGGACAAAAAACCCCCGAGGGTACCGCATGGGTTACCAGTCATGGCTATTCCGGGTGTGTGGAGCTTACGAACGGCACGGTCAGGGTCGTCCTCGAACCGAACTGCGGCGGAAGGGTGCTCGAATATTCCCTCAACGGGAAAAACGCTCTTCATGTCGATCCCGTGCAGGATGGCTGGGTACCGACTCCGGGCGGAAAGAACTTCGATCCCACCGGCGGGCGCTGCGATTTCGGACCCGAAATGAAAGCGCCTTCACACCGGGCGATCTGGTCAGGCCCATGGAAAGCCGAGATCACCGGCCCCCGCGCAGCGCGCATGACAAGCGTCGAGGACAGCTCTTCGGGCGTTCAGCTTGTCAGGGAATTCAGGCTCGAAAAAGGCTCGTGCCATCTCAGTTTCACCCAGACCATCAAAAACATCAGCAATTCTCCAAAGGAATACAACCACTGGAGCCGCACCTTCGCCGAGGGCGGCGGCATCTGTCTCGTTCCGCTCGGCACCCGGAGCAGGTTCCCCCTCGGGTACATCATCTACGGCCCCGGACCGGTGCTCAACTACCGTCACGACGAGCACCCGAATGTCAGGGTCCGTGATGGCTTTCTCGAACTGCTCGGCACGCCGCCGCAGCCTAAATTCGGTGTCGATTCGTACGAAGGCTGGCTGGGGTATATCACCCGGAGCAATCTCCTGTTTGTTAAAAAATTCCCCGTATACCCCGAGCGGGCGTACGGCGAGGTTGCCGCATATACCATTTCGCTCTGGTACAATAAAGAGGAAATGTGCGAGCTTGAGCCCATCGGGCCGACCGAATTTCTGAAACCCGGCCAGAGCGCATCTTTTACCGAGGACTGGTGGCTGTTCCCCTATGACTACCCTGCGGATAAAACCGCCGATCTTGCCGCACTCAAAGATTTTGTGGGGAAGAACACGAAGTGAAGAGCGTGCTCTGGCGGGTGATACTATGCTGCGGTTATAAAAGTAAATATCTTGGATCATTGATGATAGATGCTGAAACAGGTTCAGCATGACGACGTGATCGCATAAACGTCACCCTGAACTTGTTTCAGGGTCTATACCATAACACAATAAAAATCCCAATCTTATATCAATGATTGAAACTTGGTATAATGGTACTGGTATACCCGGTAGCGGTGAATACGGTGTTGTATAGAGGAATTTTATGCCCGGAATCAGTGTGCTGTTCGGCTCTCATATCGATGACCGGCTGCGTGACAGCGTTCTTGCCGACCTGAAGTCGGAGTACTCGCCCTCGGCAGAGGTCATGTTCAGGGATGGCAACTGCACGCTTGTGTTTTCGGGCGGCGACGGCTATCCCCGGTGGTTTCATGAGGATGAAACCGCCGTCATTCTGTTCGAGGGTATCGTGTATAACCGTCCCGTCCGTGAAACCGGGGATATGCTCCTGGCAATCGCCCGAATCCTCTCCGATGGCGGCGGCGCCGAAGACGATGTGCGCCGATTTGTCGATGGGTCGGATGGCGATTTCCTGTGCGCCGTATATGCGAAACGAGCGCAGTCGCTTCTCGTGTTCAACGACCGTCTGGGACGGCTTCACTCGTTCTGCCACGAGCGGCCGGGTATGCTTGCGGTCTCCCGTGAAATCAAGGTTCTCCTCCACTGTCTCCCCGAAATCGCCATCGACCGTCTCGGTCTCGCCCAGTTTCTCATGTTCGAGTATACCCTCGGCGACACGACGATGTTCCGGGGTGTGCGGCGGTTTCCCGCCTCGGGGCTTATTCGGGCGAATGTGACCGGGCCCCTGCCGGAGGACGAGATTACGGTATCGAACACCCCGCTGCTTCCGGTCAACTTCGACGAGACCGGAAACCCTCCTTTAAAAGACGAGTGTATCGAACGCCTGAGCGGACTTTTCATGGAATCCCTCGTAAACCGCTATGAGCGGTGCCGTGAGCTCGGGTACTCGTGCATCGCCGATGTGAGCGGGGGGTTCGATACGCGCACGGTCATGGCGGGCCTCGAAAAGCTCGACGCCGATGTGACCTATTTCACCCACCGTCTCGTATCCGGTGACGAGAGCCATGTCGCGCTCAGGCTCGGAGAGCTGTACGGGAAACCCGTCCGTGTCGTTTCGGCTTCGCATACCCCCGATTATGACGACATGGAGCGGATCGTGTACGCGACCGACTGCATGGTCAACGGCTGGACGGCGCAGACGAGCTGGAGGGATTCGTTCGAAAAACGGCGGATGGTCGAGGGAAAAACGGCCAGTTTCATGGGTTTCGGCGGCGAATTCATCCGTCACCCCTTCCACGAGGCATGGGGACACCGCTCGCTCGAATCCATGCTGAGGGCGAATTTACTCAAGGCACCAATGAACGCTCACTGGGCGGGTTTTCTCGCCGGGATTTCCGGCGAAACCTTTGTCGACCAGTGCGCAGAGTATTTCCGGAGTTATACCGAACGAACGATCGCCGGAAAGCTCAAACACCTCTACTACGAGTACTACAGCATCCTCGTGAACGCCGGAGAAGACCGGACGAGACGGCTTTTCTGGACTGTCCAGCCGCTCTGGGGAAAAGACCTTTATGCATACGAGATGAACGAGGTTCCGCTCGATTACGCCCATTTTGCCTTTTACACCGCATTCATGGGGACAATCGATCCGAAGGCTCTCCGGGCGGCCCTTCACCGCGACCGGGTGAACCTCGAATCCGGTTTCGGTCTCAGGCTCCTCGACCTCAAGGCAGGCGTAAAATACCATCTCAGGAACATCGTACTGGGCAACCGGCTCACGAACAGCCTCTATTTCCGGATGAGAGGCCGTGAGCGGAACACCCCTGCTTTCCGTGAGGCGGCGGCGCGTGCTCTGGAGATTTACCAAAGCCTCGGCCCGGCAAAGAACTGGATCGGCAGAGACCGGATCGACCGTTTCATCGGGCAGGGATATGGTTTGAAGAACATGTACCGGCTGCTGAGCCTGCTCATGTACTTCAGACAGATCGAGGAGCGGTTTCCCGGCAGGATTGTGTCTGAATGAGCTATAAAAATGATAACGTAAGTTTTACCGGCAAATACTGTAAGAGAAAGAAAACAGCAGCGAAAGGAGAAAACAGCCATGGGTGAAAAAGTCTGTAAAGGGGATCATAAAGGTCATCTGTGCGTGCTGGCGAGCATGGAGCGGTTCGATGAGATAAAAAAACTCACCAAAAACCCTCTGTTCATTTGCTTCAACTGCGGCAGGGTCGCCGACTGCGAACACAATCTCTGCAATCCGATGCCGCTCGATTGAACATGTTGCCTGATCGAACGTTACGTGGCCGGATACGTCGGATTTATTTTGCACAGCCGTTGTCACTGCACAGAAGGATTCTTTCGGGGAATAAACGCTATATCGGCCTTGATGAAATAGCTGCATTCACACCGCGCCGCAATGTCGGGCATGAGCACGAGCCCTCCCGCCGGAATGGCGTTTATCCAGCAGCCCGGCCTGATATCACCGTAATTCTGCGTCCCATTTTCCTGCTCGGTCAAATCGAAATATCCAAGCGTTGCCGAACGGAACACCATCATGTTTTTCAATCCGGCGAGAATCCCGCAGGCATATGACCGGTTGACGCCGAAATCGAGCCGCTCGCCGGTCAGGAGGTCCCATGCGCCCGGTTCGAGATAAATCGTAGTATCGTTGATAATCGGGCGGGAGCTGTACGGGTATGCCCGGGTGTCGTCGCTGCCGGTTTTAACTTCCCAGAGAAGCGCCCCGTCCGCTGCACGGAACGCCGACATACGGACGCCGGTTCCGGAGGGCAGGCCAGACCTCGTGGACTCACCGGTCATGACGAGAATATCGTGCTCCACGCTGAGGGCGAGCAGGGTGCCATAGGCGACATTACGTTTCCTGTAGACGACCTGGCCGGTTTCGGCGTCGAGGGCAACGAGCGTTCCCGCTGTCTGAGGAGGCATTTTCCCCTTTTCCGGCCGGAATCCTGCACGGTCAATGAGCGCCAGGGGACGGTCGATAAGGTACACATAACCGTTGCCGATGGCGATGCTGTTGTTTCTGACAGAGTTCTGCGCCTTGTACGTCCATTTTACCCGTCCGGTTTCGGCATCCATGGCAAACAGGGCCGCCGATTCGCCGCTGATGGTGCTTGAATCGGGATTGCCGTATCCCGAGTCTGCGATATGCTCGTCATTGGCGATGGAGCCGAAAATTGTCCCGCCCGCATACGCTATGTATCCCCAGTGCCCACGAGTTCCGGTATCGGGGATCGACGGCGCAGGGCAGGTCGTTATCGGATTCCCGGTGGCGGTGTCTATAACGAGACATGACCGTCCAGACGGGTTTCCCTGCTGATTGCCTGTTCGCACATAGAGTCTCTTGTCCCCGATACACCAGTTCCCGTTTGCAAGCGCCGCGCCCGTCATGTTCTCACTACCATAGGATTCTCCGATATCCTCGATATACAGTTCCCAGAGCACGGCGCCGTTATAGGCGTCGTATGCCCTGATGCCGTCAACTCCCTGTACGAACAGCCGGCCGTCGCTGAAAAGCGGCCCGATTCCGCGCCCGTGACGGGAGGGCATCCCGAAGTCGGGGTCTCTGAACCACAGCACATCGAGGTTACCCTGGACGAGATCGTCTTCCGAAGTGAGCGAGTTGGCGGGATCGTGATACCGGTGGGTCCATTCTCCGGCGCCATCGAGTCTTTCGCGCTCGGAAACCTCCATCGATCCCGGTTTTCCGAAACATGCCTTCCCGCCGTAAGGATGAAGCATACGGAACACATTGGTGATTTTCACCGCATCGGCTCCATGCGAAACCGAGTTGCCGGAAACGATCAGGTTCGCGAAATAGCCCGGCAGCGGTAAAGCGGAAAGATCGTATTTGAGCACGGTCACCCGCGGACCGTACAGACCCGCCTTGTCGAGCAGTGTGCGGGCTTCATCGACTTTACCCTGATCCTGATCGACAGCTATGATGCGGAGGTTTGTCCGCCGTGCAAGCTCGTATGTTAATTTTCCGTCACCGCATCCGACATCGAGGCAGTATCCGTCGGTTATGCCGGTTTTTTCGATTATCTCACGGGCGGCGGCGGCAACCTTTTTATCAGTGCCATACGGGTAGTTTACCGGGATATGCTGCACAACAGACGGTGCTGCCGTTGCGTTGCCGTCGAAACAGTAGATCGTACCCCTGTCGGTGCTCACATAGAGCCGTCCGTGGGCAACCGCGAGCCCGTAGGGAATGCCATCGACATCGGCTGACCACACCACTGTTTTCGATCCGGTATTGATGACCGTCACCCTGTTGTTGATCGTTCCGGCGACGATTTTATCGCCCGCGGCGATGAGGGATACGGCTTCAGGTTCGTGGATTTTAAGCGACCATGCCGGTTCATTGAGGTAAGCCCGGCTGACCGTCTCGTCGCTCCCGCCGGACAGTTCACGTCTTACGAGGAGCTTCCCGCGCTCTATAGCCTTGAGCTCACCATCACGTGAGTCGATGTAAAACACATATTTGGGTGAAACCACCATCGCGTTGGAATTGAATTCGTCCGTCGTGGCAAGCTCGCCGTCCCCCATGTTGAACAGCGCGTTCCGGGTGCCGGTTATCTCTCTGAAATCACGGGCGTTACCGCCGGTAATGAAGAGATACGGATCGTCCGCCATAATTCGCGAGCCGCCGTAATTCCGGTATTTCCGGATATGAAAGCACTTCAGCTTCCCCGTTTTCAGGTCGCACGCCGCGGGAACCGCGCGCCCTGTGGGGACGAAAAGGGTGCTTCCCGCAATGGTAAGATATCCCTGCGCCGAAATGCCGCTTTTCGCCTGCACCGCACTGTTCGGCTGATCCGTTTCAAGTCCGCCCGAATCATTGTTCACCCAGAGTACCTTGCCGTTATCAGGGTTGAGCGCATAGATGAAAACACCTTCCGAGGGCCAGATTCCGGCGCCAAAATAGAGAACATTATCCCTGATGACAACACCACCCCGTGCAGGCCACCGCGAAATCATGCGGTCATTACCGAGGATCATATCGTCGCTGCTGCCGCCGCGTTTCTTCCAGTCAAGCGAGCCGTTCTCCTCCGAAAGGCAGTAGATATACCCGTCATCGCTGATCGCGTAGACCCGTTTTTTCCACACTGCCGGGGCGAAACGGACGGGGCCGCCGGTATAAAATGTCCACTTTTCCGCGCCGGTGAGTGTATCGATGGCATAGATTTTACCATCGGCAGAGCTGCCGAAAAACAGGGTGTTCCCGGCAATAACCGGCTCGTAAGCATGGTCGAACGTCATGCGGGTGTGAACCGCTTTCCATGCCGGTACGGGCACAGACTGGACATATTTCCACCTGAGCGAGAGGTTTTCGGGCAGATCGAAGGGAGCATATCCTGTCCGTCCAGCATTGGCACGGTACTGGGGCCAGTCCCCTCCTTTGAATGATGGATGCCTCGATATGATGTCGCACGAACCGAGAACGAGAGCGAGAGCGATAAAAGCAGGCGTTATATACCGTTTCACGGCATGTATCCATTTCCGAAAATAGAACGTGTTAAATACTTCTCTGTAAATGATTATATGTTTACGGAGACCTGGAGTTGCACAATATTTTCAAAATGAGGTCAAAATTATATCGGGATAACCATTTGGTTTTTACTACAGCCTCTTGACCCTCAATTCCTTCCGTTTCGCGGCTCTTCGCTTCGCTTCGTGTCCTCCCGAAGGAAGTAAGGGAAGTAACCGTGACTCCTGTAATTACCCGCTCCCGGTACGGGGGAAGGTGTCACGAAGTGACGGAAGGGGGCTTTTTTACCCCCGGTACGCTGCGAGAAATTCTTTCTATAAAAGCCCCGGTTTCAGTACGGCCGCAGCGCAACAGTTGCCTTGTTCAGGTAGCTGCAGTTGCACCGGTCGGTGGCGTCCGGCACGAGCACAAGTCCTCCCGCCGGTATGGCGTTTATCCAGCAGCCGGGCCTGAAGCCGCCGAAGTTCTCGGTCGTACGACTGCCCGTCAGGTCCACATAACCGAGCGTTGCCGAACGGAACACCATCATGTTTTTCGCGCTCGCGATTATCCCGCACGCATAGCTGCGGGTGAGGCTGAAATCGGTTTTTGCGCCGGTCATGATATCCCATGCCCCGGGTTCGAGATACACCATGCCGCCGTTGACGATCGGGCGCGAACTGTACGGGTACTGCTGGCTCGGGTCGACGCCGGTTGCATCATCCCACATCACCGCGCCGTCCGAAGCCCTGAACGCGGTCATCCGTCCGCCAAGCTCCGAAAACTGCCTGAAGCGGGTAAACTGGTATGTCATGAGGAGTACATCGTTCTCCGTGCTGAGGGCAAGGAGCGTACCGTAAATGTCACGGTCGTTTTTCCACAGCACCCTGCCGGTCTTCGAATCGAGCGCCACGAGCGCGCCGGGCGGCTGTTCGATACCGGGATTCTCACGTTTGTGGGGATTCCTCTGACGGTCGGTTTCAGCCTGGGGACGGTCGATGAGATACACGCGGCCATTCCCTATGGCGATGGCGTTGTGACGGATCGAGTGCACGGGGGTGTAATTCCACAGCATCTTTCCCGTATTCGCATCCAATGCGAAGAAGTAAATCGACTCCGAGAACAGCCTGTTCATGTCAGATTCACGGTATGCATAATTGACCACATGCGCGGTATCGACTATGGAGCCGTAGAGAATGCCGTTTTCGACCGCGATATACCCCCAGTACATGTTCGTGCTGCCGTCGGGACCGGGAGGGATTCGGTATTCCGCAATTTTCTTTCCGGTCGCCGTATCGAGTACGAGACAGCTCCGTCCGGCATAGTCGCCATCCGCCGTAACGCCGCCTGTGCGGACATAGAGCCTGTCACCCTCGATGCAGATGTTGCTCTGGGTGACCGCCACTCCGACAAGGTGATCCTGGTCATACGCCCGCTGGATATCCCTGAACGGCACTTCCCATATCGTGTGCCCGTTGTAGGCGTCAACAGCCCGGACCGCATCGAGACCCTCGACAAAGAGACGACCGCTGGCGTAGAGCGGCGCCACACCGCGCCCGTGCCGCGACGGAACATCGAAATCGTCGTCACGGAACCACAGCATCCCGAGATTTCCCCGTACGAGCGTATCCTCGGAGGTAATGGTATTCGCCGGGTCATGGTACTGGTGTGTCCAGCTTCCGGCGCCGTCGAGCGCGCCGCGGACGGTTTTCCTGAGTGCGCCCGGCGCTCCGATGCATGCAACACCGCCGTCTGGCCGCTGGATACGGCGCAATTCGTGCTCCGGCACGCTCTCCGGGCCTTCGGTCACCGAACGCCCCGATACGACAAGATTTGCATAGTAATCCGGCAGCTCCGTCCGCGCGGGATCGGCCTGCAGGACGGTCACGCGGACGCCGTAGAGGCCTGCTGCATCGAGTTTCGCCCGAGCGGCTGCCACATTTCCCGGGTCGGGATCGACAGCATAAATCATCAGGTTCGTGCGCTTCGCGAGCTCGTACGCCAGACGCCCGTCACCACAGTCGAGGTCGAGACAGTACCCGTCGGTTATCCCGGTCTGACGGATAATCTCTCCGGCGGCGGCTCCGTACGGTTCATTTGCGCCGTAGGGGGAATTGTCGGGCGATGGTTCATACATTACCGGTTTTTGTGTTCCCGAGGCATCGAAACAGCAGATAACGCCGCTGTCGGTGCTGACATACAGACGGCCGTCCGCAGCCGCGAGCCCGTACGGTGAACCTTCCACCGACGAGGACCAAACCACGGTCTTCGATACAGCGTCAAGAACGGCGACTTTGTCGTCAATCGTTCCCGATACGATCATGGTTCCGGCAGCGATAAGCCCCGCACCGCCGGGATTTGCGGGCGTGTCAATCGACCAGGACAGCGGCGAGAGGTTTTTGACGATGCCCGTTTTCCCCTGGCTGTCGCGGACTTCGCGCGCAACGACCGGGCTGGCAAGGCTGAGCGCGTGCACAGCGTCTCTGTCGGCGTAGACAATGTGTCCGGGGTATGACGCCACCGCGGTGGAGGGGAGTACATCACCGGTGAGGATTTCCCCGTCAGATGCGTTGAAGAGCGTTTTTGCGGTGCCCGCATTTTCCGCTGTCTGACGGTCGTTTCCGCTGTCGGCGAACAGGATTCCCCCGAACGCCATGATCTGTGAACCGCCGTCCGCACGGTACTGCTGGTGGTGGAAATAGAGGAATTTCCCGGTTGCGCGGTCGAACGCGGCGGGAACACCCCGCCCGGTCGGCACAAAGAGCCTGTCGCCATCGACAGCGAGGTATCCCTGCGCCGATATGCCGCTTCTGGCGCGGGCGCCCGGATGGGGCTTGTCCATCTCCATGCCGCCGGAAGTGTCGTTGACCCAGAGCACATCCCCCGTCGCCGCATCGAGCGCATAAAGGTATATCCCTTCGGAAGGCCATATTCCCGCGCCGAAATACACGGTATCATCGGCAATGACCACTCCGCCCCGGGCAGGCCGTCGCGAAATCATGCGGTCGTTACCGAGAATCTTGCTGTCATCAGGGCCGCCGCGTTTTTTCCAGAGGAGTTTGCCGGTTTTTGCCGAGAGACAGTACAGAAAGCCATCATCGCTCGCCGCGAACAGACGATCCTTCCATACCGCCGGGGCAAACCGAACCGGGGCGTCGGTAAAATACGTCCACCGTACTTTTCCGGTTGCCGCATCGAGCGCATACAGTTTGCAGTCGGCGGAACTGCCGAAATAGAGCATGCCCCCGGCAATGACCGTCTCGAAGGCGAAATCGAAAGGCATGCGGGTGTCTTTGCCCTTCCATGCAGGCATGGGAGCATGCGGTGACCGGTAAACCCAGCGGAGCGAGAGGTTTGCGGGGAGCGTTCCGGGCGAATACCCGCTTCGGCCTGCATCGGCGCGGTACTGCGGCCAATCGGCCGCATATGCGCCCGTCAGGGTCAGGCTCATGAATACCAGAAAAGCTGTCACGATATGTTTCATAGTACCCCGATGGTATAATCCTTTGCGGCAATGCGATATTTTTAAATTATCCCGAAATATACATGGAAATATTTAACCACAAAGTCACAAAGAGACATACTGGATTATTAATACTGTATTTATTGACAATAAACCATATTAAAAACAAATCCGCGTTCTAATGAATTACCCCGTAGTAAACTGCGAGGTATCAGATCAGGCCCCCTAACCCTTAATCCCTTGCGCTTCGCGGCTCTTCGCTTCGCTTCGTGTCCCCCTATAAGGGGGCAAGGGAAACCGATACGACTATGGTAGTTACCTGCCCCCGATACGGGGGAAGGTGTCACGAAGTGACGGAAGGGGGCTTTTTACCCCGCAGCAAGCTGCGAGGAATTCTGTCAAGTCCTAAAAAATGTTTACAGTAGTTGTAGTTTCTTTTTTGTTACTTTTTTCTTTGTTGAAAGTGTTGAAATGTTGATAACATAAATTGTATTCACGGTATTTTCACAAATAATTGTTCCAGCGCTTTTTGTATT
>JAJFUH010000233.1 GCA_021372535.1 bacterium | reverse complement strand
CCGAAAAACGCTTGTGACCGCGGGGCTTTTCAATGGGGTTGAAAAATCGGAAATTCCGAAAGGTGTTATGCTGTTCATAATCAATTCATTACAATGAAATTGTCATTGTGGATTTTTGGGGGAGCCAAGTGAATTTGTTATATGAAGCCCCACATTTTTAAGAACACTATTTTAGCTGTTACTTCCTTTGCGTGCCCAAAGGAAGTAACCAAGGAAAGGGCACCCCGTGAAAAGCCTGTTTCCACGGGCTTTTCAATGGGGTTTTTACATCAGAAGCTCCAAAGGGTGTTATACAATATTATTACAAAAAATTCATCGTGGATTTTGGGGGGTCAACAGCATGTAAATATGTCCCCGAATCATTAATCGGGGATCGGCACTTCGTGCCGCCCCTTGACAATTTATATCCACATAAATGGTGTTTATCACAACTCTTTTAAAAACCTTTGATTGGGATACACTGCTGTGGATACGGAATAACCGTAATACCATGCGCGCCATGTATATCACAGATTATACACGAGCGCTGTTACATAAGGAAAAATGCTTTCTGTTATTTACCTGAAGAATGCGTGAGACTGATTATCCGGAGGCTGCCGTTTCAACCGTTCAAATCTTCAGAACTTCATTCATGCTTCCCGTGCGGTAACCCTGCAAATCGATGGTAATATACCTGTATCCGAGGGATTTCATATGGTTGATAATTCTCTCGCGGTTTTCCTGCTTCAATACAACAGCCATATCTTCCGGATCCAGCTCGATCCGCGCGATGGAGCCGTGATTGCGGACACGGAATTTTGTAATCCCCATATCCCGTATAATCGCCTCTGCCTTCCATGCTTTTTCAAGGAGTTCCGGGGTTAATTTCTCTCCGTACGGGAATCGTGACGCAAGGCAGGCATAGGACTGACGGTTCCAGGTGGGCAGGCCGAGCTCTTTGCTGAGCGCGCGGATATCGTCCTTCGTGAATCCCAACTCACGGAGCGGGCTTTTAATATCAAGCTCATCGAGCGCGCGCATTCCGGGACGATAATCATTGACATCGTCCGCATTTGAACCATCCATAAGTATGCCGAACCCCTTTTCGTTCGCGTGCTTGAGCATTGTGGTAAAAAGGGCTTTTTTACAATGGTAGCAGCGATCCGGCTCGTTATCTCTGAATCCCGGGATATCACACGCTTTCGCCGGTATTTCTAAGAGTTGAATACCGATATGACGCGCCAGAATACGGGTTTCTCCGATGCTTTCGGGAGGATAAGCCTCGGAATCAACGGTCAATGCTATAGCACTGTCACCGAGCGCATCATATGCCGCTTTTGCAAGAAACGTACTGTCCACACCGCCTGAAAATGCTATCGCAACCCGGCCGTATCCGGAAATTTTTTCATGCAGTCCGGACAGCATTGTATGAATATTTTTGTTCATCAGAACATCCTTTTCAGAAATATTAAAAAAACATGCACATTGCATATGTTATTGTTATACTGTGTATTATTATGCTTTTAAAAAAGATTTTTTAAAAATCAAAAAAAATATTATAGACTTTATTTGAACATTGCATATATTTCCCATAAGTATTTATATGACGAATGAAAATAAATATTGTTTCTTTTTTCCTGTTAAAAAGTATAATCAGTAGTGCTCGTATGGTTTAATTAACTTAAACGTATTTCTTTCGGGGGAGAGAAATGAAAAAAATCTTAACGAAAAGGCAGCAAGAAATCCTCGATTTTATCGAAAGCTTCATGCAGAAGCGAGGATATCCACCGACACTCAGAGAAATCGGAAACGAGTTCGGAATCAGCTCAACCAACGGTGTTCGGGTTAATCTGGCAGCACTTGAGAAGAAGAGCTATATAATTCGAAGACCGTGGCTTTCGAGGGGGATCGAGCTTCTCAACGCTCCGAAGGTACCCCAGAGCGATACCGAAGTCGGCTATATTCCCATTGTCGGTAAAGTTGCCGCAGGTGAACCGATATTCGCTGCGGAAAACATTGAAGGGATGCTCGCGATAGACGATTCGTTCATCCCGACCAAAAAAGTGTTTGCGCTCAAGGTTCAGGGAGACAGCATGCTGGGAGCCGGAATCATCGACGGCGATTATGTTCTTGCAAGACGTCAGCACACAGCCGAACCCGGTGAGATTGTCGTGTTTATTATCGGAGACGAGATCACGGTCAAACGGTTTGACACAAAGGGTGACAAGGTTCTCCTGATTCCGGAAAACGAAGCGTATGAAGTACGGTCTATCAGGAAAAATTCTCCCGATCTTCAGATTGCCGGAAAAGTCATCGGTCTTATCAGAAAATACTGATCGACTCCGGACACATTATCAGGCGGCACTTAACGGCTATGGAATTTTGGTAAACCGGAACTTTAAGGTCTCAGACCGCGGACACGGGCACATTCCGCAACTCTGCCGATACCAAGCATAAGTGCCGCCTGTCTGTTTGTAACCTTCTTTTCCTTGGCAATATTCCGCACGGAATGGTAAGCATTGCGCATAATGCTCCGCAATTTATCATTAATTTCTTTTTCATGCCAGAAAAACGCCTGAAGGTCCTGCACCCATTCAAAATAGGAAACGACGACACCGCCGGCGTTTGCGAGAATATCCGGAATGACGAAAACCTTTTTATCGTTGAGGATTTTATCCGCATCGTTGGTCAGCGGGCCGTTTGCACCTTCCACAATCATCGATGCGCGGACTTTCGGCGCATTGTCCTCCGTTATCTGGCCGCCGAGCGCGGCAGGAATCAGGATGTCGCAGTTGAGGACGAGCAGTTCGGCATTCGTAATCGCATCGGCTTCCGGATATCCCTCGATCCACTCGTGTTCTTTGGTGTACGCCAGTACTTTTTCTATATCGAGGCCCTTTTTCGAATAGATTCCGCTTCTTTCATCGGATACCGCAACGACTTTACACCCCGTTTTTGAAAGCAGCTTTGCCGCAACCGAACCGACATTCCCGAAACCCTGAACAGCCGCGGTCTTTTTGCTGAGATCGAAACCGAGCTCCTCTGCCGCTTCGATGATGGTGAATACGACACCGCGGCCGGTCGCTTCCTGACGTCCAGCCGAACCGCCGATGCTTAAGGGTTTTCCGGTGACCACTCCGGGGACTGAATAACCCTTGATGATGCTGTATGTATCCATAATCCATGCCATGTGAGTCGCATTCGTATTCATATCCGGAGCGGGAATATCCTTTTCAGGACCGATCATGGGAGAAATTTCCCATGTATACCGGCGGGTGAGGTTTTCAACTTCACCTATCGAAAGCTGGTGAGGATCGACACGGACACCGCCTTTCGCGCCGCCATACGGGATATTCACCACCGCGCACTTCCATGTCATAAGCGCGGCAAGCGCGACGGTTTCATTAAGGTCCACCTCGGGATGGAAACGGATTCCGCCTTTTGCCGGTCCGCGCGATATGTTATACTGAACGCGATAGCCCTCGAACGACCTCACCGTGCCGTCATCCATGTTAATCGGGCAGGAAACTATGATTATACGCCGCGGATGGGCAAGACGCTCGCGGATATTCGGATCAAGATTCAAAAGGTCAGATGCCTCGTTAAAATCGGCCATGACCACCTTCAACAGGTCTCTCTGTTTCTCCCGTGCCATCGTAACCTCACTTGTTTATATTGTTCATTCTTATGTCCTGTTTATATTTGGTTAAACAAACTTCTAAACATCAGTAATATACGGATAAAAAAGGTTTTATTCAAGGGATATCAGACATATACCGGCAACCCCCCATTTTTTAAAGAACACTTTTTTATACATGTTACTTCCTTTG
>JAJFUH010000232.1 GCA_021372535.1 bacterium | reverse complement strand
TATGGCTACGACACCCGTCAGCAAGATCACACAATCAATCCTAAAACCAGATTTGAGAACGATTCGATCGTTTCACTGGAGGATGTAGTAAAGGATGTCATCTCATCCCGACTCCCTTCAGATATGGCTCACATCTACGGTCTAACCGTGAAGACTAGAGTTATCACTACACGCTTTGGCAGTCTGACTGTTTTCTTCGGTGTTTTGCTTTCTGGATTCACATTTATCGCTAACTACAAGAGTTTTTTTGATAGTGTTCAGTTAATTCGCGCACACCTTACGTTGCTGCTGTCAGGGCGGCTACAGGAGAAACTCGGCGAGAACCTAGACATCACTGTATCAGTGGAGCAACCTAAACTGGATGATCCAAGGGAGTCGCGACTCCCATCCGAATTCCGGCACTTCTTTAAACATATGCAATTCGAGCCCGAATTCGTAGAAGCATTTAGTTTGATGGCTTATCAACGCCAAAACAGACGCGATGCGTTCTTCTGGTTCCTATTTGTATTCTGCATTATCCTGATTGGTATAATTAGCGTTCTTGTCTTTATAGCAGTGAAAAAAACGTACTTCCCATGATGGTTGTCTAACAATCGGCTTCACTCGTTATATATATCTGCGATGGGTCGTGCGACGTTTAACCGCGCCGCTATGTTTTATTTTATGTTAATCTTCACTCTCCACCCACCAGTTATCACCCACACCGCCTTCTCATGATACAGTACCACAAACCTATCCCAATACTCCATCAATTTCCCCGCTATCCCCCAAATCGCCACCCAAATTCTTTCACCTCCTTTCCGTCTCCTCTCCCCGCCTTCTTTGATTTTCCTCCGGCCTTATCTTCACACAAACCTCTCCTTGTTTGTGGTCGTTAATGCCATGCCTTGCCCCCCCAATAAAAAACCACCCGTCTTTCTTCTCCCGGGTGGTTGATTTTCTTATTGGCGTAGGGCCGGAGACTCGAACTCTGAAGGGTGATTTGCCCCGTCTTTTCGGTATCATTTATGACGGCCGTATAGGGTTTCTTTCCACATGAATGGTGAGCAATCCATGACCTTTACCGGGCATGGGATTCACTGAGGCTGCCATGGGTGGAAGCTGGACGGTGGAGCGGTCAAGAGGAACGGTTAAGACGGTTACGAAGACGGCGCTGTGACAGGGTGGGATGACTGTATGACAGGGAATTCACGAATCATGGAAGGACATTAACTTTTGGCAAGTTCAATCTGACGTTTGTACATATACTGAATTATTCTGGATTTTTCTTTTTCATCTATCATGACAAACTCAATACCATACATGTACCGCTCTCGTCTCTTTTTTGCAATCACCAATGGTGAAGAAATCTCATGCCCGTCGGGAAGGGCAAAATTTGCACCCATACATTCATTTTCGGGAATATGCTCTTCGGAAAAAACAACCATTCTCACCCTGCTCAACTCGAGTATTTTACCGTTTTTCACTGCGTCGGTATTACCGAAAGAAGGATTTATCATGGTAACTTGAATGGGCAGACTCGGCGCTATCGAAAAATTTTTCTGCGACAGTATTACCTTGGCATCCTCGGAATAATGGACAAATACGAAACCGTTGTCTTCATCCATACCTTTTGTTTCTGTTTCATACGTTGAAAATGCACCCGATTGAGTCCCGCTGAGCTGTAGTTTCATCCCGGGACGAAGACGAATGTTTCTTCCATATAATGCAGGAAGCTGGATACCTATCTGCTCGTTTGTTTTGAAGAATTTCCTTATGGTACGGGTGCTTTTGTATTTGAGTACTAAATTATCCTCATACAATTCCACATTGAATTCTGATGGTATATCGTATTCCTCAGCTTTAATATTACGATTCCTGTTTATTTCCTGAGTATCGTTTGTCTGGGCTTCACTGACAATACGGTGCGAAATGACGGACCTCATTATTTCAAGAATTTTTTCTCCTCTCCCCATAATGAGATTCGTTCCGCAATATGTACAATACCGCGCATCCGGGTCATTGACAAAAGTACATGAAATACAGATATTAAGCGCCGCATGTTCGGCTTTTTTTTCTGCATCTGTATCTGTCTCCTGAAAACTGTCCACAGCGCTCTGTACCGTGTCGTATCCTCGAAACAACTCAATCATTTTTACATAGGATAACTGATTGTTCACCTTGGGATTCGGGTAAGTAATCCGTAACTCGCCGCCATAACTCTTGAGTGCTTCATTAACCGAAACCAATAAGGCAAGTCCGGCTCCGTCAATAGTTTCAATATTATTTGTATCTATCACTACTTTAAAAACACCGTCCGAAACAATATTTGCAAATACTCCCCGGTATATCGGGCAATTCTTGAGCACAATACTGTTTGCGAGACCTGAGCATACAATGACATCGCCATATCTGACAATATTACTTTCGGAGATTACCTGGATTTTGGGTTCATGGTCTTCACTGACGGCTTCGTCCTGTTTTTCCTGCCCTTTTTTCTTTTTTTGCGCCTGAAGTGTTTCCTTCAATGTGACCGTTTTTCGTATCCGTGTCAGTAAATCGCTCGGACTGAACGGTTTGACGATGTAATCGGAACCTCCTGCCTGAATAGCCGCATTAATGTCCTGTCTGGATTTTTTCCCCGAAAGAAAAATAATCGGAATATCTCTCGTCTCAATATTGCGTTTTAATATTTTACCGGTCATAAATCCATTGAAGTTTGGCATTATAATATCAAGCAGGATCATATCGGGCTTGTGTTCCCTTGCCATCTGAATACCTTCACGGCCATTTAATGCCTGGAGAACATCGAATTCTGATCCAAGCAGAGTTCTGGCAACAAGATCATAGATGTCCTGTTCATCGTCTATAACGAGTACTGCCTGCTTCTTTTTATTCATCGTCAACCGGTCACCATCGTAATAAGTTGAGTCCATGTTACATGTTATTTACAATTCTCGTTATTCTCTTCAGCAGTTCTCTCGGGCTGAAAGGTTTCATGATATAGTCAACAGCACCGGCTTTACTGGCTATCATACGACCGCTGCCCGTTGCCCGGGCTGTTAAAAATATAATCGGAATTTTCTCTGTTGCGGGTTTTTTTTTAAGATAACTGCTTACGGTGAAACCGTCAAGTTCCGGCATCATTATATCCAGCAGTATTATATCCACTTTCTGTTCCTGTGCCATATGTATTCCTTCTTGCCCGCCCGTCGCCTTGAAAACCTCAAATTCCGGACCTTCAAGCGCTCGTTCCACAAGATCGCCGATATCCGGGTTGTCATCGATGACGAGTACTTTTTTCTTGTCACATTTCATCTGTCAGTTACTCTTTTATCCGGTTATCCGGTTAACATGATCGATCCCCTTCGGCTTCGCCGTGTCTCCCTTACAAAAAAAAGGGGGACGAAAGTGCCCTCAAGGCCGTTCCCCCCTTAAAAGGGGAGATGCCGCAGGCAGGGGAACCATATACTATCGGAAGAAATTATCAAGTCCAATTAAAAGTTTTTTATGCTTATTAAACTGGATAACCGGCCTCTTTAATATCGTGAAATCGGTTACAAATTATAAGGATAGCTCAATCTTCAAAAGCATATCCTTTATCTATAAAAAGCTTCAGACACGTTTCGACGACAACAGGGTCGTAGAGAATACCCTTATTCTGCGTGATTACATCCATTGCTTTATTTTTGCCAAGAGCCGGCCTGTAAGGCCGGTGCGAGGATA
Source organism: bacterium (assembly GCA_021372535.1). Classification (NCBI taxonomy): domain Bacteria; species bacterium. The sequence goes on along the minus strand of JAJFUH010000232.1, from coordinate 166 downwards.
TTGCCTCGACAACATCGGCAACCGCCAGTATCTTTGCCTCCAGCAGAATATTTTCTGCAGCTAAACTTTGAGGGTACCCCGATGCATTCATCATCTCGTGGTGCTGACGGACAATCTGAGCAACCGGCTGTTCAAACTCTATATTTTTTAAAATATCATAACCGGT
>JAJFUH010000231.1 GCA_021372535.1 bacterium | reverse complement strand
CAACGTGGCCGGTCAGAAGATCGACACGATTTCCAACGAGTTCATGGGTGCCGGCAGCCACTCGGTAGTGTGGGATGCTTCCGGATTCTCCGCCGGTGTATATTTCTACACCGTCAAATCCGGCTCATTCTCCAGAACCATGAAGATGACGCTGCTTAAGTAAATCAGTCAGTTTCATAGGATTTAAAAAAAAGGCCCGTCTTTCCCCTCCCTTTTCACGGGCCTTTTTTATTTTCCCTTTTCCGGTTTTTCCGGCATTCCCCAGGATAGTATTCTGAAAACAAATTGCTCTAAAAGGTAAAACATTTACGTTTTAAGAAGTACGATTTGCAGAGGTCGGTTAAATTTGAATCGTAAATCCGATATCGTACGCCATAAATCGCTTTCTGATTATAAGTGATAATTCGAAGGCGAACCGGTATAAAGACAGATAATTGCTGAATTCAATCCGTCAGGGTATAGAGTGTGAGATTTTTATTCGAGGATTCGGGTGCCGGAAAAAAGAGGCTGGCGAGATACCCTGCTATAAAACAGGATATGATACCGGTAACACCGAACAGAAGAAAATGTACGGCCTGGAAAGACTGGATAAGATACTGAATAATAATACTGATAATAAATCCGGCAAGGGCACCCTGACCCTGAGCCCGTTTTGTAAAAATACCGAGCATGAACAATCCTGCAAGACTGCCTCCGAACAGGCCGATTATTTTCAGAAACATATCCCAGAGTGATGAAATATTGAACTGAACCATGATCAGCGCGGTGGCAGTAGCGATACCTCCCAGAAGAACAGTCAGAAGACGGGCGAGATTGAGGCAGAACCGATCGGTAACCGTATCGGAAAATCTGCGATAAAAATCGGTGACAACTGCGGTTGCAGTGCTGTTGAGGCTGCTGTCAAGGCTGGACATTGCTGCCGCAAAGATACCAGCCACAACGAGTCCGGATATACCGGAAGGAAGTTCATGCGCGATAAACCACGGGAATATGGCATCGGTCTGAAGCTCGGGATTGAGCATTCCGGGATGGTACCGGTAAAATACGAAGAGTGCGGTACCGACGCCAAAAAACAGTACGGAAGCGGGTACAGTGAGCACTGCATTTGTCCATATGCTCCGCGCAGCCTGTTTTTCGCTTTTCGTGGTCAGATAACGCTGGATTACCGCCTGATCGGAAGTATATGCTATGAGGTTACCAAACCAGGCGATGAGGATGACCCATACTGTCGGGGCATTGAAGGCAAAATGCCAGTCAGCCATTCTGAACTTCCCATATTCAACCCCGGTATGCAGTATCCCGCCCATACCGCCGTCAACTTTCATGGCAATCAGAACGATGGACAGAATCACTCCGCTGAGGAGGATAATAACCTGAACCACATCGGTCCATATAACCGCCTTCATTCCCCCGAGCACGGTGTATGTTGTACACAGCACACCCATAACGGTAATGCAAAGATATATATTGATTCCGGTAACCGCTGAAAGGGCGATTGCGGGCAGATAGAGAACCACTCCCATTCTTCCGAGCTGAAATACTATGAATGAAGCGCTGCCGGCAAGCCGCACGGCTGGATTGAACCGCATTTCCAGATATTCGTAGGCTGTCGTTATGTTAAGACGCCTGTAAAATGGAAGAAAACAGAAAACGATCAGCGGTGCGACAGCGATTATACCCATGTTATAAAGGAAAAACGTCCAGTCTGTCGAGTAACTTTTTGCCGGTATCGACATGAACGTGATGGCGCTGAGCTGCGTTCCGAATATGCTGAGTCCGGCCGCCCACCATGGTATCGTGCGCCCGGCGAGGAAAAAGTCTTCGGTTGTCCGTTCTTCCCGTGAAAAATAGAACCCCATGGCGATCAGCACCAGAAGGTAGATGATCAACACCCCATAGTCGGTGTGAGAAAAACCCACTTTAATGGGAACCTGAATCCCATGATACATGAGGGGAGAACGGACGCCGGGGCGTATCTCGCCGCTTGTGATGACGACTCCGTTGTTCCACTGCACGGCGTTGGTGGTGACCAGTCCGACCGGCATTTCCCCTATCGTAACCCATGTATCGGTAATGGTATGGTAGGCCAGAATATCACGGCTGAAACCGGGATGATTATCCCGGAGTTCCATCTCGCGCCCGGCATATTCTCCGTCATTGCCTCCGAAAACCACGATGTGCGACTGACCGAGTGGTAGGCCCGGCCCGGGAGCCGCCGCTGCTGACCGGGGAAGATCGGCAGCCCTCGACCAGAGTCCCTGCACGGGATCATACCGGTAGGCATCGGTGAGAAACACTCTTTCAAATGACCCGTCACTGCCGGGGACGACATCATGACCGCTCATCAGATACAGCGCATTTCCCTGCGCCGCAGCAACAGCTAAAATCCGCGGCGGACCGGGCCAGGACTTGAGTTCTTTCCATTCGGAGGATTCATCGAGAAGATCGAGCGCCCAGAAATTGTCTGCCGCGATCGGCGGATCAAGGGAATTCTGCCCGCCGGCTACATACACGGTATGACCGAGAAGAGCGGCGCTCATGAAGGCGCACGGCTTCGGGAGACGAGCCATTGGTATCTGCCGTACACCTTCGCCATCCCATACCACGCGGAAAACATCGTCATAACATCGTTCCGCATCACATCCGCCGATGAAGATAATCCCGTCCCCCGTTGAGACAGAAGCTCCATAGGCGAGGGGCCGGTTCAGAGTGAACGACTCCTTCCATGCATACAGTCCATGTACGTCACGGCTCAGTACATATCCGCTGTCAACCCATACTTTTTTCCCGCCATTGAACAGCGAAACCGGGAAATGCGCCCCTCCCGCAACGATGAGAACATCATTACTCACTCCGGCAAACGAGCCCGCCACACCAAGCGAATCTGGAAGATCGGGCAGTCTTTCCCAGCGGAACACTTCGGTTGTCCGGCCCTTTTCAGCCCCCCAGACCGGGGTCAGACATACGAGCAAAAAGATAATTATTGACCGGACACAATTCACATCATCTGCTCCCATATTACTCAATACAGTTTGGGGATTATGCCGGTTCAAGGCTGTCTCAGATCAGACGGCACTTACTGTATCGACACATTTACCAGTATCGCAATGAGCGAACAGGATTGGTCAGTGCGACTTTAATTGTCTGGTAGCTTATGGTTGAAAATGCAATAAGAAAGGTAAGGATACTACCGATGATGAATACCAAAATATCGATTCCGGCGCGATAGGCAAAATTATTCTGCCAGAGCCTGATAATCCAATATGCTGCCGGATAGGCTATAATATTTGCGATAACAATAAGTTGTGTAAATTCAAACGAGAGCAGCAGGATAATGTTCGATACCGATGCA
>JAJFUH010000230.1 GCA_021372535.1 bacterium | reverse complement strand
GCCACACGCATTGCTAATGATACATCAGTATCTAGAGGTTGAATATTTTTAGGAAGTTTTGTTAATCGCTTAATTTCTTTTATTTCATCATCAGTAAACGTGGTTTGCAGCATATTTTCCGCAGCTCTTTTTATATAATTTCCTTTTCCTGCCAAGCGTAGAATCCCATCACAAGGACCTCTGAAAACAATTTCTGTTTTATCTGGTTTGTATTTATTTCCTTTTTTTATAACTTCATATTTACTGTAAAAATAATAAATACCGATAAAAAAACTGATTAATAAAACGGTCAGAACTAAAAATTTCATCTTCGACTGATTATGTGATTGAAATTTCATTTGTATGACCATTGAATAGAGTTTTTTGGGGTTCTTCAATATTTTATATGGGTAAATACAGGTGTACATATCAAAGTATATAATGTCCCTGTATAATGTCTGTTGTGCTCATTTCGAAAGCCGAAATTGTAAGCGTGTTTACATGCTTCTCATCGTCAGAGCCAACACCTTGCATGTCACCAATGAAAAATGTAGAGAAGATAAAGATAAACCTATGTGTAAATCAAGGCTTCCCGAATCGTATCTTGTTGAACTGTCTACATAAAAGTTATTAAAGAATGATAATAATACTATTATTATATTCATTTTTTGAATCGTTTACATTTTCTACTCCGGTTATTTTACTACATATTATAAGTTATAAGCTATCATCAAAATAATTCTAATTCAACCTTTTTTTATCGGATACGCAAGGACACAGAAATTCCCGAAGGCGAGGTATCTGGAAACTATGAAGCTTTGTGGGGTATGTGACTGCTGTCGGGGAATAATATTATCAAGCTTCGCAACTGCCGGGAGAGAAAGCAATATTTATTCGTAACTTGATTAAGAGGGCTGTGATAAAGTATATTTTTCACGAGCCCCATGACGAAATGTGTTGTTTCGGTGTTGTCAAACAAATGTAAATCGGCACTTCGTGCCGATCCTTGACAACTTATATCCACGTAAACTCTGTTTATCACAACGCTTCTAATGCCCTGTCCCATGACATTTTTACGTGGTGTTCGTAAACTTTCGGTATATAGTCAGCAGCCGCATGTTTTTTCATATTAATAATGATTTGCGCATAGAGAATAACCATTGGTTCATAGTACCGGGAAATACCGATTTATAATAAAATAGATTCAATCCGGTCTATTATTTCGTTATGAATTTCCGTATTGTAATAGCAAGATCCTTCGTTAAAATCGGTTTCATTATAACTTCCTTAATTCCGATTTCATTAAGCTTTTCTTTATGAATCATATCACCGAAACCACTTATAAGGATAACCGGGATATCTTTTCTTATTTTGATAATTTCTCTGGATAAATCCATGCCATTCATATTCGGCATCATGTAATCGGTAATAACAAGATCGAATTGGTCCGGTTGTGTACGAAACACGTCAAGCGCATCCACACAACTGTTATAAGCTGTGACTTTATACCCTAAATGTTCCAGCATTCGTTTAATAAGATTTGTCAATTGTTCTTCATCATCAATAAAGAGAATGCGTTCGTTACCACCAGGCAGAACAGTTTTATCATGATTTTTCGTTTGTTCATGCTCATCAACACGCGGGAAATAAACATGGAAAATAGTACCTTTCCCCGGCTCGCTGTACACACTTATATCACCGCCGTGATTCTTTACAATACCATGGACTGTTGCCAGGCCCAGACCGGTACCTTCACCCTGAGATTTTGTGCTGAAGTATGGTTCGAAAATACGTTCCATTGTTAGTTTATCCATGCCCGTTCCGGTATCGGATACTTTCAGAACAACATAATCCCTTTCTTTAAGATTCGGATGGAATTGTATAAAATGCTTATCGGCAGTTATCTGGCTCAAGCTCACATCGAGCACCCCGCCATGATCTTTCATAGCATGAAACGCATTCGTACAGAGATTCATAAGTACCTGATGTATCTGGGTAGGATCTGCCAGAATAACACCGCAATTTGAATTAATATTCTGCTTGATTTTAATTGTTTTGGGTAATGTTGCCTGCAACAATTTCAGACTTTCCTTAACAACAGGCTGAATTTGTATCGGCCTGCGTTCCGCTTCGATCTGACGGCTGAACGCCAGTATTTGTTTGATAAGTTCTTTTGCCCTGTCACCGGCTCTAAGGACTTCTTTCAAATACTTACCGGTAGCGCTTTCCGTGCTTATATTCGTCATGGCCATTTCAGTATAACCAACTATAGCAAAAAGTATATTATTAAAATCATGCGCGATACCTCCTGCCAGCGTACCTATTGCCTCCATTTTTTGTGCCTGGCGAAGCATTTGTTCCAATTTGAGTACCTGCGTTACATCACGATTTATAACCAGGTAATTAAATACATTCCTGTTACTATCGCATACCGGTGAAATGGTTGTTTCAACTTCAATCAGTTTACCATCCTTCCTTTTATAGGTAATCTGACCCCGCCATTCCTCACATTTTTTTGTTTTTTCCAACATTATATTCTGAAAGAATTGAATGCCGAATTCACTATTAATAAAATCGGGAGTATGCTCAAGCGCTTCCGACCGTGAATAACCTGTAATTCGCTCAAAAGCCGGATTCACATAATTTATTATTCCTTCAGTATCGGTTATATAAATTGCTTCATTTGCCTGTTCCACAGCCAGAGCCATTCTTGTTCGTTCTTCTTCATCCAGCTTGTCACGTGTTATATCACGGCCAACAAAAATCAAGGCTACAAGAGACTGATTTTCATCATACATAACCGTGGATTGTACGCTTATATAACGATGCTCTCCTTCCATAGTGTATTGCAGCTCACCGCGCCATCCACCGGATTTAGTCTTTTCGAAGATTTCAGGAATATATGTGTTGGTAAATATTCTTTTAAATACCTTACATATATTCTGGTTCATAAATTGATTGTAATCGGAACGATTTGCTTTCAAAACAGAAGGACTGGTATAAATGATAGTACCCTCAAAATCCGTACAGATCACAAGATCGGTCATATTCTCTAGAATTGTTGCCTGGAAATTCATTTTTTTCTCTGCTTTTCTGCTCTCCGTTATATCCCTGAAAACAATCACCACACCATTGACAATGTCTTCCTTATTGCGTATGGGCGAACAGATATAAGAAATCAACCTCTCTGTATGATCCTTGGCACGCAATACCGCATAATCAGTAATTCCTGAATCTTTTACGTCGTTCATAATACGGTCAACAGGACTAATTTCGGAATTTCCGCTGACTTCGTTTACGATAGGGAAAATATCCTCAATCGAACGACCGAGAGCATCATGTACACGCCATCCTGTGAGTACTTCTGCCACCGGATTCAGACGGCTGACACATCCGTCAATATCTGCAGCGATAATCCCATCCCCTATGGAATTGAGGGTAATATCAAGACTTTCCTCGCTTTTTCTGAGGTCATTCTGGGTGGATTCGATATCATCGAGCATTATGTTTATATTTTCAGCAAGACTTCCAATTTCATCCTTACTGGCAATTGTAACTTTTTTGTTTCTTTCAGATGAAGTTCCGATTTTTTTAACCTGATCAGACAAGGAAATAATAGGTTGAAATAACTTCATCACTAGAAGCCATGTAAAAATCCCGATAGTAAAAACTATTGCAGTACCAACCCAGTAAAATGCTTTTTTAGCAGTTATAACCGGTTTATACGCTTCACTGACAGGGTAATTTGCGGTTAAAACCCATTGAGTTTTTTCCACCTTTTTATATATTCTAAGGACGGGGACATCTGTTCCTGTAACCATCTCAATCGTCCCCTCAAATCCTTCTTCGATCATTTTATCATTGCTTTTTTCCATGATCAGATTTTTATCGGGATGCATGATTCTGACACCATCCTGGGTATATAAAGAGATATATCCCGTCTTACCGATTTTAACCTTGGAAAGCTCCTCCAGAAAACTTCCTCTCATGAGATCAATACTGCCCTCAAAAATACCAATTATAAGTCCTTTATTATCTCTGATAGGACAGGCAAGCATGATTGAGGGATGATGATGTTCCTGGGTGGAAATATACGGAGCGGATATATATGGCTTTCCATAAGCCATTACATATTTATAATAATCCCGATTGGAGACATCCAGCCCACGTCTTTCAAGTTTAAAGGGACTTTCCGCGATTCTTTTCCCTTCGGTGGAAAGGAAAAAAATCCCATTATTATAAATTTCATGTAATCCAGTGCGACTATCGAGAAAGCTCTGAGCCTTTTCAGGATCGTTAATTATGTCAGGTGTTACCCATTTGGATGTTTCCGTGAGAATGTTTTGCGCTTTTGTTATTTCTTTCGATATTCCCTCCGCCATGAGAGATATAAATGTAAACTGCTGATCGGTTATACTCTCTTTAAATTTCTTCTGATAATATGATGATATTACAACATTTATAACGACCGCCCACACAAGAACCAGGAGGGCAACCATAATTACGATTTTTGTTTTCATGTTTTGAAAGAGCATCAGAATACCCGAATAGAGGTGGTATTGTTTGTTTGGGTATGGCTTGCTTATAAGAAAATATTCCGACTTCGTTTAATAATTCAGTATGTACGGGTTCAGCTGTCGGAAAAAAACGCGACTGACCGATCCACACGCTCTTGACATCTCCAGATCCCAATTTTGTTCATCGGTACTTAAAAGATATTTTCTCTATCATATATATTTTACCAGACGATGAGTTCCCTTTAAAAATCAGAAAATACCTCCCGTTTTTTGATTCCTGTATACGGGTATCATTCCCACATGAATAACTATTATTTTACTTTTACAAAAGTAAATAGCACTCAAACCATAAAAAATCAAGTTAAAATAATATGAATATATTTATTTCATGCATTATTTTTGCATAAAATTATATATTGATCTGAAATCTCATAATAAAAGCGTTTGCCTTTCCGATATCCTCAAGATCAGAACGGATATAATTCAGCATCACCCGGGCATTCGAATTGAGATACCAGTTCACGCCGAAAGTGATATCGTTCGCTTCACCGCCGTTTATTTCTCCATCGGTGAGGTCGATTTTTGAATACCGTACGGCCAATTCCCATGCGCCGTATCCCCCGTTCCCATAATAATTGTTTTCGGTCATGACCGCACCACCGAATGCCCCGTTTGCCTGTTTATAGGCACGTGAATTATGAGTCAGGAAAAAGCTCCCCATTATATAAAATGAGGAAAAATCGGCATCAGCGCCGGTTTTCATCTCAACTCCGGAACGGATATACTCGCCCTGAACGGACCCACGGCCGTATACTCCGCCGAGCTCTCCATTGATCAAACCCACATTGTCAGCCTTGAGATTACCGGTGTCCACAAATTGAGGCCCTATATGTGTTTCCGGACGTGATTTATACACTACCTGATCATTTAACGGATTTCTGTAACTGTATGATGCTCCGACATGAAGAAGTATCTTGCCGTTCTCCGCGAAAACCGGTAGTCCGGTCAGCCGTGCCGTATAATTGTATTTCCCTTTCCCCGTGCCATTGCCGTAAGAGTCGGTTTCACGGAAGGCGCCCAATGCCCATGTCGCACGCTTCTGTATAACTGTATTGAAAAGCATGATACCGGTGTCTCTGAAAGGATTTAGTGACTGGCTGAACGACCGCTCGATGAATGTAATATCATTGCTGCTCGTGAGCTGTTCCATCCCGATCGGCTCTTTGAAATGTCCGATACGCACATTCCCAACAGCAGGGATATCGCGCAGACCGGCATATACATCAAGAATATCGACTTTCCCGCCATTCAGACCATACAGTGCATTGAATTCAAGGTTGTTATAGATTATTCCCGAACACTGAATCCAGGCTCTTCGGAATTCAGTGCCATCCTGGAACGTACCGACAGTTTCCTCAACTTTTTTCTGTCCGGACATGAACGTCCAATCATTCATAATCCGGGCACCGAACTTGATCTGAAATGCTTTATCGGTGGTATTCATGCAGATACCATTCTTCCAGAAAACCTTGAAATCTTCAGTAGATGCTTTTTTTTCCGGTACATCCTTCGTTTGAGGGGCTTGAGCGGACGGGCCGGGTTTCGATGAATTATCGATATTATTACGAAGTTCGGACATCAGCGATCGTATTTCCGTCGCAAATCCCTTCATGACCTCACTGTCTGTCTGAGTTGTATTCCTGATCTGAGCTATATCCTGCTCCAGCTGAGCGATTCTGGAAGGCACATCCTGTTTCTGCTGCTCATCGAGAGCCTGGATTCTTTCCTCGACACTTTTTATAAGCGCCAATACATCATTCAGATTCTGAGTCTGTGTCGGTGTCTGTGCAAAGCTGTCCGGGCATATGAACATCAGCACTACAGACAGGCATATTAATGGATAAACTATACGCATTTTTATATCCTTTGATTGTACTGTTATTAACACCGGAGGTCATGAACTGTTTTTTGTGAAGAGGGGTGACTGACCAGAAAACTCAGGGAAGCCCCCCCTCTCCTGCGGAGAAAACCGAAGATGATGTTTAAAACTCTTCAAACTCATCATCGAGCGGAATCACATCATTCGGTTTCATGACATGGGTTGTCTGTGCTGCTGATGTCTTTGACGCATGAAAGGTTTTGGGCTGGTTTTTCTTGGGCCCGGGAAGTCCCTTGGGCGCTCTGGCTTTGGGTAAAGGTTTTATCATGCCTTTTCCGTTATGATTGCCGTCCGCACCATCAACGATACCTATAAGCGTTTCAACCATTCTATAGAGCTCGGAAGCCTGCGAGGAAAGCTCCTGACTTGCAGAAGCAGATTCTTCCGCATTGGCCGCGGAACTCTGTGTAACCTTATCCATCTGCGCAATGGCGACATTCACCTGAGTGACTCCCTGTGCCTGTTCTTCGCTGGCAGCGGAAACTTCACTGATGAGCTGTTTTACTTTCTGCGTGGTCTGCGCAATCTCATCAAAAATCTCCGCAACTTCTTTATTTACCTCAACACCGTTGTCGGCATTCATTTGTGATCCTTCGATCAGGGAAGCAGTATTTTTTGCAGCCTCGGCGCTCCGCTGAGCAAGATTACGCACTTCTTCCGCCACAACGGCAAATCCCATTCCCGCTTCACCCGCACGGGCAGCTTCCACAGCGGCATTGAGAGCCAGAAGATTGGTCTGGAAAGCAATTTCATCGATAGTTTTCAGAATCTTTGCGGTTTCATCGGAAGAGGCTTTTATCTTATTGATGGATTCTATCATCTTTTTCATTGTTTCGGAGCCTTTTTCCGCCGTTCTTTGCGCGTCATTCGCCATAGTATCGGCCTGTTTCGCATTCTCGGCATTCTGCTTTGTCATCGAGGTTATCTCTTCAAGAGATGAGGATACTTCCTCGATACCCGAGGCCTGCTCGCTTGCACCTTCGGCCATCTGCTGGCTTGTCGAAGATACCTGGTTTGAAGCTGCGGCAACCTGCTCAGAACCGCTTGTCATACCCTCGATAATCTTTCTGAAGCTTTCTCCGGTTTCATGCAGTTCTTTTGTACTCAACGTGCTTAATCCCTTGAAGATGTCTCTGATCGGTTTCACAATTCCGCGCGAAATGATATATCCCAGCACTATCCCGATAATGATTCCGCTGATAATCAGTAATACCATGAGAAAATTTGCTCTTGACATTGTCGAAAGCATGGAGGCTTTCTGGTCCTGACGCAATTCGCCGGCCTTTTCCTGAAGCTCACGAGCAGATGCGACCATGCCTTCTTCTTCTTTTTTCTGATTCTGAACAAGCGATATATAGGTATTGAAATCTTTATAGTATTCTCCCACAGCGCTTATAACTTTATCGGCCTGCTGGTCATTGGCGGAATCCTTGAAACGTACTTTCAGGTCATTACAGAGGTTCAGCAGATCAGTGACCGTTTTATTAACACTATCAATCGACTGCTGGTCTCCCCGGAGTATATAATTCTTCTCCTGACGGCGGGCTTCAAGAATATATTTGTTGAGAAGATTAACATCATCGGCCTTTTCAACACGATCCTTGACAGATTCCGATACACGCTGCCGGGATATCTCGTCTATAAGCTTTTTCTTCTGGTCATTATACATATTTTCGATTTCAGTAATCGCCACCCGTGCCTGCGCTACCATGTCCTCCTCTGCTTGTGTTTTCTGGTCCTCGAGAGTAACAAAGGTAGTTAATCCTTTCAGCCATTCATCAAATTTCGAATCGATCTGTGAGACGGCTTCTTTGTCTTTGTTTTTATCCAGTTTTTTGATTGTTTCTGCGCTTTGCTGATGGAATTGTTCAGTGAGAGTCTTGGCTTCCTCGAAATACTGTTTATCCTTGCGAAGCATAAAATTCTTTTCATGCTGGCGGCCTGTCAGCGAGTCTTTAACCATACGGTTTGCAGAATCACCGATATCAACCTTAATTCGGACGGTTCTTAAACTGCTCCATCCAACATACCCTATTATGGTTGCAATCATAATGATAATGCCGAATCCCAAGGTAATTTTCGTTGAAAGTCCCATATTCTTAAACATTTTTTTCTCCTTTTTTGTAAAATCCGGGTTATATAATTTTTTTTGAATGATCACCAGGTAATTCGTAAAACGAACCTTACCAGATTTTTTGTCTGAAGCAGAACTTATAAATCCATGTCGATTTTATACCGACATTATTCCGATCCGGGCATGTATACCTCCTCCTTTTCAAATCCAGTGATGATAGTTAACGGTTTATTCCATATATGACAGTCGAAAAATTAACTTATATCTAATATATACGGCACATTTCTCGCAGGCAGAATGCATGCCCGGATACTTATCACTTTTTGCCGTTCCGTTACTCACAGCCGCTCCCATCGCGCATTTCCTCTTTGTCCTGCTGACTCATTATCATTTTATCCAGTATGGCGGCAATTTCTGAATGATTCCGATCGAAAAAACTCAAAAAACGCGGGTATAACGAATATCCTTTTGATATCGTTGTATCACTATGGTCGGGAAGAATTAAAATGATCCTGATGTTCCGAAGAACCGCATGAATGGAAGCGATATTATCGAGGTCATTCTGGTCTTTGACAAAAAATACGATTATGACATTTTGGCATGAAGGTCTGAACAGTCTATTCTTCAATTCCTCGATACTCCCATAGGTTTCCTTATTTTGTACAGGTACTTTAGATTCTATCGCATACTTAAAGAACTTCGCTTCGTTGTAATCCGGCTTCATGTAAAAAAGAATTTTCATCTTGTTTTAAATCCTTTCATTCAGTGTAAACGGAGTCGCTTGCTGTGCAGTTATAATTACAAATTCCGTTCCACTTTTTTGCATGGTGATCTTAATTATTAATTATCATATTGTTAGCATCAGCCAATACAATTTTGCATTTAAAATAACCACACGGAATAATCCGGGAAATGTCCTGTTGATAGGACAGAGTCCGATATTCAGGATTGTATTCTGTCAGCTTTTTGCGGGAATAATGAGATTACTGGGGAGAGGACAATTTGAACTGTTTGAGAAGCCCATAAAGCCGTGAACGCGAGAGACCCGATATACGACATGCTTCTCTCACATCACCGTTTGTTGAATTCATGAGGCTGCTCAGATATTCCTTGCCGGAATCATTGAGAAAATCCTTATAAGGCAAGAATTGTGTATAGGGGATTTTTTCATCGCTCTTCTTCTTGCTGACCGAAGCGCGTGCAAGGTGGATGCGAATATTGGGAGGCAGGTTTGTCGGAAAGAGGGTGTGTTTGTCCCGGGCATTGGAGATGACCCATTCCATAGTGTTGACCAGCTCTCTGACATTGCCAGGCCAGTCATATTCTGTCAATGCATATAAGAACTCAGGTGAATACCCTTTTATCGATATTCCGTATCGTTCGCATATGCTTCTTATGTAATAAGCTGCAATATCTCTTATATCTTCTTTCCGCTCTCTCAATGGCTGGATATGAATATTGAACGAACGGAGACGGTAGAGAAGATCCTTTCTGAATTCGCCACTTTGTACCATGTTATCGAGATTACGGTTTGTGGCAGCTATCAGCCTGAAATTACTTGTCACCTCCGTCTGGGAACCGATTGGCCGGAAACGATGGAGTTCCAGTACTCTCAGAAAGGTTTTTTGAAGGGAAAACGGAAGTTCGCCAATCTCATCAAGAAATAATGTCCCTCCATCAGCTTGCTTGACAAGTCCTATCTGATCTTGCACCGCACCCGTAAAGGCACCTTTTCTATGACCGAAAAGTATACTCTCAACGAGTGTTTCCGGAAGCGCGGTGCAATCCACAACCACGAAGCTTTTTTCCGAACGCCTGCTGTTCTCATGTATCGCCCATGAAAACAACTCTTTTCCCGTTCCGGTTTCACCGGTAACGAGAACATTCACATCACTGATAGCGGCCTGAGCCAGAAGATTCAAGCATTGTAAAAAAGGCTTACTGCTTCCGATAATGCCTTTCAGATTAAGAACAACCGGCGTTTTTTTTAATAATTTTTCTTCACGGTATTGTATTGCCCGTTTGAGCGATAAAATAATTTCTTTCAATGATGATTGCTTTTCGATATAATCCCAGGCACCGTTGTTTATCGCAAGTTCCGCGCCATTGGGATCACCGGAACCCGTAATTATGATTACTTCGGGGGATGAGGGTGTTTCTCTGATCGCGGGTATAACGTCAAGGCCGTTTCCGTCGGGTAACTGTACATCTAAAAAAACAACATCAATGTCATCGCAACATACTTTTTTATAAGCACTTTTCAGAGAATGCACATACTCGACCTGATATCCCATTTCCTTTACCTGACAGGACAGCATTTCACAGATCATCTTGTCGTCATCAACTATCAGTACTTTTGCCATTATGCGGAAACCAGAATGATATTATCTTATATCTTGTTTTCAGAAGAATTATATTGTAAATGAAAAATAATAATTATATATATTGTCGATTATAATAATTTATCTATATAAATAGCCTAAATTATTATAGCAAATAATAATAATTCTTAAAAAAGTATTTGTCAAGTATCATGTACTGTTATACCATATTTACATAATGATAGTAATAACAATGCAACCGTTCGATACCTGATCGTTACGGGATACTTGACTGTCTGGCGTGCGGCGATTATTTGACTTGATAAGGGAATTGAGAAGTAACGGGCATAAAACAATATAGAATCGAAACTATTGTCAGCAAGAACCGGCAGGAACAGCCCCATGATCATCTGTCTACTTGCCGGAGATATTTATAAGTCATTATCGTTCATGGTGAGCTATACTGGAATTGAACCAGTGACCACCTGCATGTCAAGCACATCCATAAACCTCATATAATTTTAGTAACCTGTTTAAATATAAGATTTTGCATACGGCATCCATCACCACTGCACTGCATACTTTGTTCCCCTATTTCCCGCAATTCACCTCAGTTTAGCGACAGCGCGCAGAATCGGCCAATGCAACCGGTGTCGGGATGAGTTCCTGTACAGGACATAGTAAGGCAAGACTAAGGAATAATCGGAATCCATGACCAGTCCAGCCACCGACTCCGTCGCATTGTACAGCGTTCGTTTCGCGATAGTTTTGGCAGACCTTTAGGCCAGCCGCACGCAAGTTCTCTTTCATCCGGTGGCGTATACATGAGGTGATCCGCCGTGTTCGAGTGATAGGTGTTGAAAACACTGAGCAGTGCGTGGCCGATCTCGTGGCACAGTGTGGTATCATATGTTCCATGTCCAATAAAAACAGATCCGTAGAGAGGAAGGTGAAGACCTTCTGCGTTAGAGATATTACCAACGACGTAAACTGTAAGGTTTCTCCAACTGTTCCGGCCAAGGAGAAGAACAAAACCCTTCAGATATTCAGAGATTTTTCCACCTATGCCGGATGCGTCGATTCGATACAGGGCTTTCGAGTTCATCCGGCGTATTGCACTGCTACGCTGTACCGCAATTCGCGCTCTTGCCCGCAAGATACGGTCAGCGTGTTTAATCCGATCATCAATTTCATCATTTGTGCAAGGATTTCTTGTCTCGTCGTCGTAATCAACAATAATCACCTCGAGTTTTAAGTCGTGCATCGGAAGTTTTTCGACATCGCTGTCACCCCAGAAAATGCACCCGAGCCATTTCACCGGCCAGCCTATGATATTGAGAATCGTCAGCCCAAGCGTCAAGAACACACCGATAATTCTACAGACTGTATAGACGAGCCATTTACCCACAATCTTTATAATCCACTTCACGATCCAGATAAAGAATATCGCCAGCCAGCAAAACCACTTGTTGCAGCAGAGACACCACTTTTTACATTTCTTTTTTTTGCACTCTTTTCGTGTGCGCTTTTCTTGTTCCTCGATCGGAGTTTCGATCTTCTCTTCAAACCATTCTTTGTAGTCATCGCAGATTCTTGCCATTGGATGAGTCCTCCAACCAGCTTAATGTAGAAAGTACCAAACCAGGATGATTACGACACAGAGCACGATCAGTCCACTGATAAGGCAAGGCAGACAAAGCTTGGAAGGTGTCTTCGGTTCCAGTTCCGGCATATTTGAACCTCCCTCGTCGAAAGGCTGAGAACAAAGTTGTAGTTGTCTACGCAACTACAGTTTATTCAGCTATAATTCAATTATCAGTTGTCAGTTGCCGTAAGACATACTTCTGACTCTTTATTGAATAAGCATAATGAAAGAATAATATTGTATTTGATAATTTCAATATAATATTATACCTCAATAATGTCAAGTTTTTTTAAAAAATAGTTTGGTAGTTTATATTTGCCATTCATTTAAGATTCAGCGCCTGTTCTCTCCGAATTAGCCCCGAGTGACCACAACAACTGCATAAGTTTGCATGTCCAAAAATCATTTCGGCCGACGGAAACCAGAACCGATAACTTAATCCATCCGTGAAGTTGAGGTAACTGTCTGATGCCTTCTATCCTGGTTCTGCAACATCTGACAATAATAAAAAAAAGGCTCCCGTTATCCGGGGAGCCATTATATAACTGAGGAGTATAATAAGTCTTTCATGGTGGGCGATACTGGAATTGAACCAGTGACCTCCTGCATGTCAAGCAGGCACTCTAACCATCTGAGCTAATCGCCCATGCTTGTAAAATATAGTTACTATAAGGCCTGTATGTCAAGAACTAATCAGGTTGTCCTCTGTTCTTTTGATACAATTCCATACTTTTTCGCCAAGGAAGCAGGGATCGTAAAGGTGAGGCTGATACGGTCACCCGCCTCTTTCGTTTCCAGCACTGTGGCGTGACGGTAGACCGCGCTCAGAAGGGGCCCGTCACCCGGACCGAACTCCATGGTGAGCATGAGGTTATTCCGAAGCACTGATGCACGCATTGCTTCCTTGAGATCATCGATTCCCGACAATGTAACCGAGGAAACACAAACAGCTGTCGGATAACGGGCACGAATACCTGTAAGAAGCGTTTCGTTTTCCAGCATGTCGATTTTATTGAATACCGGGATGGTATTCGTTTCCGATACACCGAGATCGGCAAGCACCTTCATGACAACCTCGACCTGTTCTTCCCATTCGGGATTTGTAATGTCGATGACATGGAGAAGCAGATCGGCATCACGCACCTCGGCAAGCGTGGACTGGAACGATGCAACGAGATCATGTGGCAGGTTCCTGATAAACCCGACCGTATCAGAGATAAGCATGTCCGGTGTGGCTTTATACCTTACCAGACGGGTTACCGAATCGAGCGTTTTGAACAGTTTGTTCTCGACCGGAACACCCGCACCGCTCAGTGCGTTGAGCAGTGTCGATTTGCCTGCATTCGTATAGCCCACGAGAGAAATCCTGAAGCACGATTCCCGTTTTTTACGGGTCAGTTCGCGGCGCTTTTCGATGGTCGCAAGCACCTGTGCCAGGTGAGCGATACGGTCCCTGACACGGCGACGGTCTACCTCGAGCTGGGTCTCTCCCGGCCCCCTCGTGCCGATACCGCCAACCTGCCGTGAAAGGTGGGTCCACTGACGGGTCAGACGGGGAAGCATGTATTTCAGCTGGGCGAGCTCGACCTGTATTTTAGCCTCGCGGGTTCGTGCCCGGAAGGCGAATATATCGAGTATTAGCCCTGACCGGTCTATAACCTTGATATCGAGAAGCTTCTGAAGGTTTGCCACCTGAGCCGGGGCGAGGTCGTTATCGAAAATGACGCATGTCGCTTCGAGGCGGTTGACTTCTTCCAGAAGCTCCTGCGCTTTCCCCTTGCCCATATAATATGTCGCATCGATTTCCTGACGGGGCTGAATCATGGTTTCGATGACAAGGGCTCCAGCGGTATCGGCGAGCAACCGGAGCTCTTCGAGCGGCTCGTTACGGTGCTGATCGTCATTCTGCCTGTATTCCACCCCGATACCGACCAGAATCGCCCGTTCTTTTTTTTGCTCAAGTGTCAGCATTTCATTATTTCTCGAATCCATCTTTCAACAGGTGAATATATAGTGATACCAATTTCCGGAATATATGCCGAAACAAGTTCGGCATGACATCATAAATGCAGCAGTTTAATCACCAGAGTAAAAAACAGCTTCATGGTACGGCTCATGTTTAATTTCTGAGCACCCACCTGATTCCCCACATGGAATTTCTTCCGTCACATCCCATAGCATCGAACCATTTCATTTCCTGACCCGCGATGTTTTCAATCACATAGAACATCTTCAGGCTCAAAACTTCAAATGACATTCCGCAGTCGAGAAAAAATACCGTGCCGTCCGGTTTCAGAGGGCCATCCACCCATTCTGAAACATGCACTTTACCAAAAAAGGATGTCAGTAGTTTTTCTTTCAATATTTTTTTCGATACCTGGCCATGCGCGACGAGATCAAACCGTGGATACGGCCATACATCCGCGCCATCCGACGAACCGGTGTAATGGACCGTAACATCGGCAATGGAATGATCTTCCGTACCTGTGGCGGCTTTGAACCTCACTCCCGAATATACTCCGTTATTACTCATGGCACTCAGGAATTTCTCAGGCTCGAAAACCGGCATTTTCCCATTGTACCGGAAACCGTATAAACCCGCTGTCACACCCTTGTGTTTTATGGTAAAACCCGATTCAAAGCCTTTCGTACGCCACATATCGAGCCGTGAGACAAACAGAGAGTCGCTGAATTCAAGCGAGGGATAGATTGCTGTTCCATAATCGGGAGAATCCTCAAACACCCCGCCCCGTACCGACCATTCGAGTGAAGGTCCGATAATAAAAGCGAATTCAGCTTCACCATTTCCGCCTGTACCATACTTCGATGACCGTACCATACCCCCCTGGAGTTTTGAGCGATACCGGTTTCCATTCCGCATCCAGGTTAAAGAAACCCGGGAATCGTTATATGTCCAGGACCGGTCATGGAGACGGGAATCGATTGCCCGCGAGTCGCTCGAAATATGGGTCGTAATGGTCGAATTCCCCAGCTGGGTTGAAGACGATACCGAGACACCGAAGGAATCATCATCGAGACTTTTCCGTACGCCATACCGTCGGAAATACGATGCACCGGACTGGAAATAGAAAAGGGGTGACACGACAGTCCGCCCAGTCAGCGGAAGATCGTTTACTCCGAGCGACAGCGCCGTGTAACCGGTTTCACGGCTGCCCATCCATTTCTGCTTCTCAATGTCCTCGAGACCATCGCGATCCATGAGCATCCGCGCCGAAAACACAATGGATCCGCTGTCAGCAAGCGACCGTCGGTATTTCATCAGGTAGCTGCGAAAACTCGTTGCCCCGGTATCCTCCGACCCATGAATTCCATTCGATGCGCCGCCGATAAAAAGAGTGCCCGATTTACCCACATGTCTGTTGAAATAAGCCTGAAAATGAAATTTCTGGCGTAAACCCAGCGCAAAATCGGTCTCGGTCACCGGTTCAGCGGATTCTATGTTTCGGGTGACAAAATCGAGTGTCCCGGCCTCTTCGCTTTTCTTCAACGAATCGACAAATGCAGCAGGGATACAGCCAAGATCGGGCCCGAACGGTGAGCAGCCGTGCAACGGAACACCATCGATCCGTACACGCACGACAGGACCGGGAAAGGCCGGTATGAAGGGATATTTCCCCATACCGAAGGAGCTGAATTCAAGGAGAGAAACATTTCCTCCCGCCGGAATCATATCGGCTGCTGTCCACCGGAGAAGCGGAACCTCAGCGGCGCCGGAAAACGTCGTTAAAAGCAGCCACCAGAGCACGAAAAGCATACACCGGCATGGGGCAGATTCATGCATCTTTCCGTTAATTATTTGCTCCATGCCTCGCGCCACCGTTTCTGATACGGGAAGTTTGAATGTGGTTTGAACCGGCGGGAATGTTTTTCGATATCTTCGCCGACAACCTCGATTTTATCGAGGTCCGCAACGCCAAGTCCCCGTTCGTGCGCCAGGGTCAGATATCCGATATCCGCGATATCGAATCCCATCATCGACGCCATGACCGCATCGCAGGCAACGGGATCGGTTCCCGCAACAGCAATTTTCATCGATACGGGGGTCCCATCGCCGGGTCCCTCCCCCTCCATGGCCTCGAAGGCATCGATAACCGCTATATCGGGCATGAGAACTTCGCCGAGCCTGACAAGATTTTCAGCCATCGCCCTCACCTGCGAAAGAAGCCCGGGCATGGCACCGTGGGTTTGCATCTGCTCTATCGAGCGTTTGATATGCACAACGCGGAAAACAAACCATGAAATCGCTTTAATGATCCACGAATGATCCTCGATGACATTCCAGAGGAATTCTCCGACCTCCTCGGCAAATGTACCGAGCTGAATTCCATGCATACGAGGCCGCTGAACCCGTCGGAGACAGCCCATCATGTTCTTGAGGGACAGGGTCACCGCAGCGGCGTCATGGGTTTTTGCGACCGCAACCGAAATGACCGTATCCGCCCCGGCAGCACTATCGGAAAAGGCGATATCGTGTGTTCCACGGGTCTCGGTCACCAGTGTCAATGAATGACTGAAGCCCTTATGGTTGAGGTCGATAAGTTGTACATCGAAATCCCTTGCCAACTCGTGATATCCGAACCGCTCGAACGCCTGTCTGGTTGACCTCGATCCGCCTTCCGCGATTATAACCGAATCGGTCTCCGTTTCCCCGAGGAGTTCAAGCACCGGCCGTACCGCACCCGCCTGAGTCGAGGCAAGGTATGTTACCGAGGAGAGAAAATTCGGCTTGACTATCACATGCCCTTTTATCTTCGCCCGAATGTCATCGCGAACGAGCGCAAGGGCGTTCCTGACCGCTTCCTCCCTTGTCCCGCCGCATGCAACGGCAACGCGGGGGTACTTCAGGTGTATCTCATTCATACCATTAAGAATAATATATCACTCCCCATCAAACAATTAAAAACACGACTGCACATCCTGTCTTAATTAAAAAGGCTCCCACATACGAGAGCCTTTTCATGTTGAACCATCATGCCGTGATTACTTCTGCTTGATAACGGCCTGAGCGGCGGCATGACGGGCTATCGGTACCCTGAAGGGCGAGCAGGATACATAGTTCATTCCCACCTTGTGGCAGAACTCGACCGACCGGGCTTCGCCGCCGTGCTCGCCGCAGATACCGATCTTGAGGTTCTTGCTCGTGGCCCTGCCCCGCTGAATACCGATATCGATGAGCTGCCCGATGCCGTCCTGATCGATGGTCTGGAAAGGATCATCGGCCATGAGACCCTCCGCGAGGTAATGAGGCAGGAATCCGCCGATATCATCCC